>NZ_JBQWIE010000017.1:0-85253 GCF_056745525.1 Parasediminibacterium sp. HNIBRBA5674
AGGCTTCCCCCTGAAAATAGCATTATTCCTGTTTGCTTTACAGCTAAAGAAAATTAACTAGCAACTTGAGTTAATTATAGAATTAAAATCAACAGTAAAATAATGATGATGATAGCGCCTACTGATAAATAAATACCACCATTATTTCTAGCTTCTTTACCTAAAACTCTTAATTCTTTTCTCAAGGCTTTTCTATCAGCACTAGTTAGTGTCGATTTATCCATGTCTTTTATTTCCTCTACCCTAGCTTTTATACGTACAAGATTGGCTTGTTTTACAGCTTCATTATCGGCCGTAGCACTTGTAATTACTGCATTTGGTGCAAGGTTGGTAGCATTTGAAGTTACGCTTGTTGCCAGTAATACCATTAGCATTAGTGACATGTAGACTTTCTTTTTCATAATAATTATTTTATTAATTATTACTTAGAACAAATCGTGCCACGTATTGCTAAATGTTAAAAGCAGACGTAAAAGAATTTTTAAATGGTAAACATAGGAGCAATAAAAACGACAAACCACATCTACACCTCATCACATCTACTTCTAAAGCACTATCACAAATGCTAAAAGCCTGCTACACTATCGTCGCCTCTTTTATCTGCGGCTGTTTCTAATTTACCATTAGGCAATATGCGAATAACTTCTGTTCTTCCTATAGCTGTTCGTGGTGATATTTTATAGCCCATTGCTTGCAGTTCTGCAATTGTTTTTGCAGGAAAACTAGGTTCTACAGCTACTTCATCTGGCAGCCATTGGTGGTGAAACTTGGGTTTATTCACAGCATCTTCTGCACTCATATTAAACTCAAGTAAGTTTACCAATGTTTGAAAAACAGAGGTAGGTATGGTTGTACCGCCAGGCGTACCACAAACAATGTATGGCTTGCCTTTTCTCAATACCAATGTTGGTGTCATACTACTTAACATGCGCTTATTTGGTTGAATAGCATTTGCTTCGCCACCAACAGCACCATACATATTGGGTACACCTGGTTTTACGCTAAAATCATCCATTTCATTGTTCATTAAAAAGCCAGCACCACCTACTACCGTTCTGCTACCATAACCACCATTTAAAGTAGTGGTCACACTCACCATATTACCTGCTGCATCCATTACACTGATGTGCGTGGTTTCATCACTTTCGTGAATGATGCCAGCTTTAATAGTAGTGCTTGGTGTTGCTTTGGTACTATCATAGTCAGCCATTCTGTTTTTTATGTAAGTATTATCTGCCAATGTTTTCAACGGCACTTTCCAAAAATCAGGGTCACCTAAATTTGCTGCCCTATCTGCATAAGCTCTGCGTTCTACTTCTACCATTAACTGCACCGCTTTTGTTGACTGAAACCCATAACTAGCAATCGGTTTTTGCGCAATCATTTTCATCATTTGCAATACAATAATACCGCCGCTACTTGGTGGTGGCATACCAATAATGCTATAATCTTTGTAGTTAAAAGTTAACGCTGTACGTGCTTTAGCTTTATAATTTTTCAAGTCTTCTTTACTAATGATGCCCTTACCTCTTTGCATTTCTGCTACAATCAAGTCAGCCGTTTTGCCTTCGTAAAAACCTTTTTGACCCAAATCTCTTACACGCTTTAAAGTTTCGGCTAGTTCTTTTTGTACCAATGTATCGCCAGCTTTCCATTTACCTTCTTTTACAAATGCGGTAGGCATGGTAGAATTTTTAATAAACGATTCTCTTGTCGCATTTAAGCCTGCGGCCTCTCTTTCTGTAATTACAAAACCAAACTCTGCAATATCAATAGCTGGCTGTATCAATGCTTTCATGGGTAATTTGGCATAAGGCAAGGTTGCAAATAAACCTGCAATGGTACCTGGCACGCCATTAGCCAAGTGACCAAGTAAAGATAAGTTTGGAATCACTTTACCTGCTCTATCTAAGTACATATCTCTAGAACCTTTGCTTGGTGCGGTTTCTCTATAATCTATGGTAATATTTTTACCAGCCGGTGTGTGACCTACCAAAAAACCACCACCACCAATATTACCAGCACCAGGATACACAACAGCCAAGGCTAATTGCGTAGCAATAACAGCATCAAAGGCATTACCACCTTGTTTCATAATGGCTGCACCTACCATACTTGCCAATGGATGCGCACAACTTACTGAGGCTTTATTAAACGATTCTGATTTTACGATACTGTAATGATATGGGTCTACCATTTTACCTGCACCAATTATTTGTAGACCTGACAGGTTTTTAAAACCTGTCAGGTCTTGTTTTGTTTTTTTTGGCTGCGCAAATAGCGAAAGTTGGCAAATGCAAATGATTAAGAGTGAGACAATTTTTTTCATAAGCGAAAGATAAATGTTTTGCTGAAACAAGTGCAACCAAATAGAGAAACGTCCTTTCAAATAAAAAACTACCATTTACTTTGGACTGTTTTTTACTTGTTATATATTCACCTCTCACACAAACATGTTTATGAGAAAACTATTCTTAGGATTGATGTTGCTTACATCTATCACTTCATTTGCACAAAACCTACAAAGCCCCGATCAATTTCTTGGCTATAAAGTAGGTACACGTTACACCCGTCACCACAAAGTAGTTGAGTATTTTAAAAGCGTAGCTGCAGCTTTGCCAAGCATGGTAAAAACTGAGAAATATGGCGAAACCAACGAAGGCAGAGAACTGATGATTGCCTACATAGCCACACCAGAAAATTTAAAAAACTTAGAAACTATTCGCTTAAATAATTTACGCATTGCTGGCGCTGCAAAAGATAAGGCTGCACCTACGGTAAAAGATGCACCTGCTATTGTATGGTTGAGTTACAATGTGCATGGCAACGAAACCTCTTCATCTGAAGCAGCCATGATGACTTTGTATGCCTTGGTAGACCCTACCAATACACAAACCAAAGAATGGTTGAAAAATACCGTCATCATTATGGATCCTTGTATTAACCCAGATGGTCGTGACCGCTATGTAAACTGGTTTAATAGCATGGTGGGTAAAAACTATAATGCTAATCCACAAGCTAGAGAACATGCAGAACCTTGGCCTGGTGGCAGAAGCAACCATTACAATTTTGACCTTAACAGAGATTGGGCTTGGCAAACACAAGTAGAAACCCAACAACGCTTGGTAAAATACAACCAATGGTTACCACAAATTCATGTTGATTATCACGAGCAAGGCATTAACGAGCCTTACTATTTTGCGCCAGCAGCAGAACCTTTTCACGAACAAATTACCCCTTGGCAACGTGAGTTTCAAGAGATGATTGGTAGAAACCATGCTAAATATTTTGATGCAAATGGTTGGTTGTTTTTCACCAAAGAACGCTTCGATTTGTTTTACCCGTCTTATGGTGATACCTACCCTATTTACAATGGTTCTATTGGTATGACCTACGAACAAGGTGGTGGCCCACGTGGTGGTCTTGGTGTATTAAAAGCAGATGGCGATACATTAACATTGCTTGACAGAGCGACGCACCATTTCACCACAGGTTTATCTACCATAGAAATAGCTAGTAAAAACGCTCAAAAGCTTATAGACGAATACAAACGCTTTTTCGACGATGCTCGTAGTGCGAAAAACTTCACGTACAAAACCTATGTACTTACAAGTGATAATGCAGACAAACTAGCCGCTGCTGAAAAACTATTTAAAGCCAATGGTATTGAATATGGTGTATTGAGCAATACTACTTTTAAAGGCTTTAACTACAATACTTTAAAAGAAGGTGATGCCAGCTTAAAGAAATACCATATTGCTGTGAGTATGCAGCAGCCAAAATCAGTATTAGCAACGGTTTTACTTGAGCCAAAAGGCAATTTATCTGACTCAAACACCTACGATATTACAGCTTGGGCCGTGCCTTATGCGTATGGCTTAGATGCTTATGCTGTAAAAGAAAATTTAGCGGTTACTGCTAAACCTGTTGAAGGTATTACACCAGCTATTTTACCAGCTAACAAGTACGGTTACTTAATTAAATACACCTCATTGGCTAGTGCTAAAGTAATGGCTAGTTTGCTTAAGCAAGGCATTAAAGTGCGTATGGCCAACTTACCATTTACCTACAATAAAGAAAGCTACGACCGTGGCACTTTAATTATTTTAAGCAAAGGCAATCCTGCTGATGTAAACCTAAAAGTTAGTGACGCTGTTAAAGGCTCATCTGTGGCTGTAAGTGTTGTAGAAACTGGCTTTATGGATAAAGGTGCTGACTTTGGTAGCCCTGATATTAGCTTCATTAATGCGCCTAAAGTAGCGATGCTTAGTGGCGAACAAACCTCTTCTACAGCTGCTGGTGAAGTTTGGAATTTCTTTGACCAAACACTTGATTATCCTATTACCTTGTTTAATGCGGCTGACCTTGCTAGAATAAGCCTGAAAGATTACACGGTATTGATTGTACCGGATGGCTTTTACCGCAACTTAAACGACAAAGCCATTAGCGATAAACTAAAAGAATTTGTACGCAGCGGAGGTAAAATTGTAGCCTTAGACAATGCGGTTATGCAATTTGCTAATGGCGATTGGGGCTTAAAACCAAAAGAAGATAAGGCTGACGATAAAGACAAAAAAGATGAATATGCAGCCATTAAAAAATATGCTGACAATGACCGTTCACGTATATCAGACCAAATACCTGGTGCTATTTACAAAATCGATTTAGACAATACGCATCCACTAGCTTATGGCTACCCTAACTATTACTACATCTTAAAACAAGACGATAATATTTATCAGTTTTTAAAAGATGGCTGGAACGTTGGTACCATTAAAAAGGAAGCCTATGTTACTGGTTTTGGTGGCGTAAAAGTAAAAGCCAAACTAAAAGATGGTACGTTATTCGGTGTGCAAAACCTAGGCAACGGTAGTGTTGTGTACCTAAGCGATGACCCAATTTTCCGATTATTCTGGGAAAATGGTAAGCTGTTGTTTTGCAATGCTGTGTTTGTGGTAGGGCAGTAAAAATTCCTCAACCTATAAGGTCACAAAATACTTTATGGGTTTACAATGAATATTGCGGTCGGCTTTGCCGACCGCTTTTGTATTTATGTAACCAGCGTTCTGCACATTAATCGGCTGCATATGCACACTGCATCTATAAAACATTTATTTAGCATTAAAACCTAGAAAGATTTTTGAGATATCTGTATTACAGGCAATAAAAAAACGCACTTAGGCAGTAAGCAGGCATTCAGCGAGAAATAAAAAACTATCTCTGACAGTAAGCAGGCATTCAGCGAGAAAGAAAAAATTATCTCTGGCAGTTAGCAGACATTCAGCAGCAAAGAGAAAAGTATCTCTGACAGTAAGCCGATCTTCATCTGGAATGAAAAAAATATCTTGGGCAGTAAGAAGACATTCATCGGGAAAGAAAAAAATATCTTGGGTAGTCAATCACCTATTTGAAAATTCTAGAAAACCAATTATTTTAGCTAAAAAAAATTATGCTACAACTAGATGTATTGAAAGTATGCAACAACAAAGGCATTGATAATCCCAAACGCTTTTTAGTACAAAACGGCTTCTCGCATTCGGCGGCTTTTAGATTGGTAAATAACCGTCAAGAAAGTGTAAGCATGTCAGTACTGCAAAAACTCTGTACCATTTTATATTGCACACCCAACGATTTAATGAGTTGGCACGCTACCGAAACAAACCCCTTACCAGAGGCACATCCACTTACCACACTAAAACCAATTGCGAAGCAAGCTTCAATTTCCAGCCAATTAAAAACAATGGCACCCGATAAAATTTTAGAAGTACAAGCGTTTATTGATAGTTTAACAAAGAAAGAGGGGTAACCCAGGCCTTTAAGTGTGGGCGAAACTTCAAGCACTTAATTACAAATAAAGTAGCATCTGCGAGAATCTGCGTTATCTGCGAGACATGCTATGCCTTCACCATCTCTTTAATAGTCTGTAATTTCAGCAAGGCTTCTACAGGTGTTAAGCGGTTAATGTCAATAGCGTTTAAAGCATTGCGTATATCGCTAAAGGTTTCAGAATGTGCATCAAAAATAGAGAGTTGCATTTGTGGTGCTTCAAGGCTGCGCAAAGAAGATGACAAGTGTTTGTTCATTCGGTCCACAGTCGACGGTCGACGGTCGACTGTAGAAAGCTTTGCTGTGGTCTGTGGTCTGTCGTCTATCGACTGTTCACTATTTACCGAATCACGACTATCTTCTAATTGCTTTAAAATATCATTGGCACGGGAAATTAATTTAGGTGGCATACCAGCCATTTTTGCCACATGAATACCAAAACTGTGCGTGCTACCGCCAGGCGCTAGCTTACGTAAGAAGATGATTTTATTACCCACTTCTTTATTGGTAACGTGGTAGTTTTTTACCGTTGGCAGTTTCTCTTCAAGTTCGTTCAATTCATGGTAGTGTGTAGCAAACAAGGTTTTAGGTGCAGCGGGCGAGCTTTGCAAAAATTCTACAATGCTCCATGCAATAGAAATACCATCATATGTAGACGTACCACGGCCAATTTCATCGAGTAATATCAAACTACGCTGCGAAATATTATTGATAATACTAGCCGTTTCGTTCATCTCAACCATAAAAGTACTTTCGCCGCCACTTAAGTTATCGCTAGCCCCTACACGGGTAAAAATCTTATCGGTCAACGGTATTTTAGCCACATCAGCGGGCACAAAACTGCCCATGTGTGCCATTAAAGTAATTAAAGCAGTTTGGCGTAAAATGGCACTTTTACCACTCATATTTGGCCCCGTGAGAATGATAATTTGTTGCTCATCAGGATGCAGGTAAATATCATTGGCAATATAGGTTTCGCCAGCTTGTAGGTTACGCTCAATAACAGGGTGGCGACTTTCTTCTAAATGTAATTCTAAGCCATCATGCAGTTGGGGCTTTTTGTAGTTATACTGCAATGCATTTTCTGCAAAGCACAGCAAACAATCTACAATAGCCAGCAAATTACCATTCACTTGTATCGGCGCTATATAATCTTGCAAAGCCAATAATAGCTTATCATACAGCGCTAATTCAATGGTTAAGATTTTATCCTCAGCACCAGTAATTTTCTCTTCGTATTCTTTTAATTCAGGTGTAATGTAGCGCTCTGCATTGGCCAAGGTTTGTTTGCGAAACCAATCAGCAGGCACTTTACTTTTGTGTAAATTGGTAACTTCTAGGTAATAGCCAAACACATTATTAAACCCAATTTTCAGCGATGAAATACCCGTTGCCTCAGCTTCTCTTTGCTGAATACCAATTAAATATTCTTTACCACCAGAAGCAATGTTACGCAACTCATCTAGTTCTGCATTTACGCCAGTTTTAATCACACTGCCTTTATTTACAGCAATAGGTGGTGCTTCATTTATTTCGTTGATAATTTTCTCTACAATAAAATGGCAAGGATTCAATGCATCGGCCAATCGCTTCAAATAATCGTTATTGCTTTGGCTCAATTGCTGTTTAATAATATCTACTTGCTGCAAGCCTTTTGCCAATTGCAATACCTCTCTTGGATTAATTTTCTTTAAAGGCAGTTTACTCACCAAACGTTCTACATCACCACAAGTTTTAATGGCTACGGCTTGTTGCTTACGCAAATCTGCTTGCAGAATAAAGTACGCCACAGCATCTAATCGCTCATTAATTTTACCAATATCTTTTAAAGGTAAAACCGTCCAGCGTTTCAGCATTCTAGCGCCCATTGGACTTACGGTATTGTCAATGGTTTTTAGCAGACTATTACCTTCATTAGCACCAGTAGATAACAATTCAAGGTTGCGAATGGTAAACTTATCCATCCACAAATAATCTTCCTTTTCCATCCGCTGTATAGCGGTTATATGTTGCAGATTGGGATGTTCTGTTTCTTTTAGATAGTATAAAACCGCACCAGCAGCCACTATGCCACTGTGCATATTTTCTACACCATAACCTTTTAAAGAATGGGTTTGAAAATGCTTGAGCAAGCTTTCGGTGGCAAAGGCTTCTTCAAACAACCAGCTTTCCATTGTGTACGTGTAAAACTTAGTACCAAACAGTTCTTTAAACTGTTTTTGGTAGCTACGCTGAAAAATGACCTCGGCAGGTTTCAGACTTTGCAGTAATTTATCCATATATTCTGCATTGCCTTCGGCTACAAAAAATTCCCCCGTACTAATATCTAAAAATGCAACGCCTAATACATCTTCTGTAAAATGTAGCGCTGCTAAAAAGTTATTGGTATTGTGTTCAAGTAGTTTATCGTTAGTGGCAATGCCAGGTGTTACCAATTCTGTTACACCACGTTTTACAATGCCTTTGGCTTCTTTAGGATTTTCTAGTTGGTCGCAAATGGCTACTCTGTAACCAGCTTTTACCAATTTGTGCAAGTACGTATCTAGCGCATGGTGCGGAAAACCAGCCAACTGACTACTATTTTCATCACCATTGTTACGCTTGGTTAATGTGATGCCCAAAACAGTAGACGCTTTTACCGCATCATCACCAAAAGTTTCGTAAAAATCGCCCACACGAAACAGCAAAATAGCGTCAGGATATCGCTGTTTGATAGCCTTATGTTGCTGCATTAATGGGGTTTCTGTACTTGCCTTTGCCATAGCGACAAATATAAGTGCCTCATCAATAATGCTTGGCTTTTGTTATTCAGATAATGTGGGTGAAAATAGGTAGCTATCTTAGCTTAAAACAGGTTCATTTACTTTTAAATGTTTTTATGGATAATACATCATTAAAAGATGGCGATAACTGCCAAGTAATAAGCGGTACACACAAGGGCAAAACTGGCATTGTACGAGATATTAATACCAGCAAGACGGGCCACATTACCATTACTGTGGTGCAAGAAAATGGTGTTCGTTTTAAAACACTTGGTAGAAATGTAACAGTAATTACTGACAATAAAAGAGCCTAGCAATACAAACATTGCTAGGCTTTCAAAAGTATTTTAAATGTTACTATTTAGCAGTTGTAGCCGTCCAATCTTTACCAAATACACGTTGCAATGTAGGTGATGTTCTCGCAGCAACATTGGTACGAATGTTTGTTTCTTGTTCTTCAATTTTCTTAAACATTTGGTTCGTTACTAGCACTGCCAAAATATTGTCTAGATTTAAGTTTAGCTTGGCTTTGTTACCCAACAATAATTTTGCAGGCCCTACTAGTTTATCCCACTCTTGGGTAATTTTATAGCTATCCAAAGCAGTTTTCATTACAGGCGTTACAGCTCTACTCAAGCTATCGCCTACTTTATTACGTAAATAATCAGTTGCTGCAGTACCACCATTTTTCACAATATCAATGGCATCAGTAAAAGACATTTGCTTAATACCACTTACAAAAATGGGTGCAGATTTATTAACAGTTTCTGTAGCTGCATTGTCTAAGGTATTGGTAAACTTATCAAGCTGCGATGTTAAGCCCAATTGATCGAGTGTTTTTACAACGCCTTGCAAATTATCAGGTAAAACTGCTGCTAACAGCACATCTTTACTAAAAGAGCCTTTTTGCCCCAAGGTTGCAGTACCATTTTGCACACCAAGTAATAAGGCTTCACGTAAAGCATTGCCAGCATCTACTTCTGTTAATAAACTACTAGCAAGGGTTTTGATAGAATCGCAACTACTAAACAAACAAGTAGATGCTAATTACACTGTGTACAAAATTTTCTTCATGGTGTAAAATGGTTTAGGCTGACTATTAGGCAAATTGCGTGCCTTAAAACCAATTGTGGCGTTAATCAATTTTTTCAAAGATAGTTTTAGCCCCCCCTAAAAATAAACTAAAAAATTTACTTCAACTTTACGTCACTTTTATTCACTAAATAATATGGAGTATGAACTTTTTAAAAGATGCCATTAAACGCTTTAGGTACTACAAAGAATTAGGCGACAAAACCTTTGCACAGCTAAACGATGAAGATGTATTGTTTCAACCTTCACCAGATAGCAACAGTATTGCCATTATTGTGCAGCATTTGTATGGTAATATGCTTAGCCGCTGGACAAATTTTTTAACAGAAGATGGTGAGAAAGAGTGGCGCAAACGAGATGGCGAATTTGAAGCAATGACGCTATCTAAGGCCGATGTTTTATCTTTTTGGAATGCTGGCTGGGATTGCTTGATTAAAACGCTAGAAAGCCTTACAGAAGCCGATTTAGAGAAAACCATTACCATACGCAGCGAGCCCTTACAAGTATATGATGCTATTTTACGTCAGCTAGCACATTACCCATATCATGTGGGGCAAATAGTAACCATTGGCAAAATGATTAAAGACGAATCATTTGCGACACTAAGTATTGCCAAAAACAAAAGCAAAGATTTTAACGATAGCATGGGGCATAAATAGATTTCCAATTTGAGATTTGACATTAGCCAATTCTGCATCTTACATTTGCCCAATGACATTGCAAGATTTGAGAATTGTTTTTATGGGTACACCTGAGTTTGCAGTTGCCTCTTTAGATGCTTTGGTACAGGCAGGTTGCAATATTGTAGGTGTAATTACAGCGCCAGATAAACCAGCCGGTAGAGGTATGCAGCTTACACAGAGTGCTGTAAAAAAATATGCAGTTGAAAAAGGCTTGTACACACTTCAACCAGAAAAGCTAAAGAATCCTGAGTTTTTAGCTGATTTAAAGGCCTTAAACGCAGATATACAAGTTGTGGTAGCATTTAGAATGTTGCCTGAAATTGTATGGTCTATGCCACCAATGGGTACCATCAATGTGCATGGCTCATTGCTACCGCAATATCGTGGTGCAGCACCCATTAACTGGGCTATTATTAATGGCGAAACTGAAACAGGCGTTACTACTTTTAAGCTGCAGCATGCCATAGATACTGGTGATATTCTATTACAGCAAACCATGCCAATACCTGAAGATGCGACTGTTGGTGATATTCATGATGCCATGAAAGAGATAGGTGCAGCAACTTTGGTTAAAACGATGCAGGGCCTAGCAGAAGGAAGCATCAAGGAAGTACCGCAAGAAATAAGTTACAAGATTCAAGAAGACAACTATGCTAACAGTATATCAGATTCACCATTCACTATTGACCATTCACTAAAACATGCACCAAAAATATTTACAGAAACTTGTGTCATTGACTGGCATAAATCTGCCGCAGAAATTCATAATCTAATTAGAGGTTTATCGCCCTACCCTGCTGCCTTTACTACTTTAAACAATAAGAAACTGAAGATTTTTAAAAGTAAAAAAGAAATTGCGTCTCATAGCGAAGCCATTGGTTCTGTAATAACTGATAATAAAACTTATTTAAAATTTAGCTGCGCAGATGGCTTTATATATGTGCTTGATATGCAGCTTGAAGGTAAAAAACGATTATTGGTAGAAGAATTTTTACGAGGTTATAGGGCATAAAAAATCCTACCCAAAACTGGGTAGGATTTTTTATGTGTAGTTAGATAGAATTAATATCTGTTGTAACCACCACCGCTGTTACCGCCACGGTCGCCACCACCACGGTTTCCACCGCCATAGCCACCACCACGACTGCCGCCGCCGTATCCACCGCCGCTACCGCCACGGCTTCCACCGCCGCCGTAACCGCCACCGCTGTTACCACCGCCGCCAAAGCTGCGTTTTTTAAATCCACCTTCTCTTCTTTCGCCTTCTGGACGAGGTGTAGATTCGTTTACAACAATTTGACGACCAGAAATTTCGCTATCGTGTAAAGCACTGATTGCAGTACGAGCTGCATCATCATCGCTCATTTCTACGAAGCCAAAACCTTTGCTACGATTGTTGTTAAATTTGTCAGTAACAATTTTAGCACTTGTTACTTCACCATACGGTGCGAAAAGCTCTTGTAATTCTTCACTAGTCATTGCCCAGTTAAGATTACCAACGTAAATGTTCATGTTTTTTTAATTAAAAAAAGTAAATAAATCAATGGGAAAACAGTAACCAAAAACCCTGAGTATTTACGTAGAAATCTTTCGAGAGAATTGTAAAACTGACCATTGTGAGAAGTAAAAGTATCATATTAATTGACTTAGCAAAATTTATTTTTCTGTTAACAAAAATAAATGGTCAAAAAATTTCGAATTGTTTGATTTTTTACGTATGCAAAGGGCCGAAAAATGTACTGGACGTACAAGTCCCGATTCAAGTGTAACATCGGGATGCCGACGAAAAAAGTCGGCAAGTGAACACAACGAAGTTTCATAGAAATACAAAAGCCCGTAACATAATTGCTACGGGCTTTAATTAAATATTGCAATTGAAATTATTCTGCAACTACTTCAAATTCAACTTCTGTAGTGTTACCATTACCGAAATCGATAGATGCTTTGTAGGTACCTAATTCTTTCACTTCCTCAGCAATTGAGATACGTTTGCGGTCAATTTCGTAACCTTTTTGGTCGCGAATTGCACGTGCAATTTGTAATGAAGTTACGCTACCGAAAATTTTACCAGTAGTACCAGTTTTTGCACCCAATTTTACTGGTGATGCGGTTAAAACTTCTATTACTTTTTTCAATTCAGCTAGCATTGCTGCTTCTTTCTTCGCTTTTACTTTAAGCGTTTCTTCCAATTTTTTAAGATTGGTAGGGTTAGCTTCGATAGCAAATTTTTGTGGAATTAAGAAGTTACGAGCATAACCGTTTTTTACGGTTACTAGTTCGTTACGGCCACCTAAATTATCAACGTCTTGAATTAATATTACTTGCATTGTGTGTATTGTTAGTTCCCAAGAGCCCAGCTTTTAAGCTGTCTTTCAACCTTATTTTGAAATTAGGGAAGGTTACTAAAATTGTTTATTTAAATAAATCTGTTACGAATGGTAATAAAGCCATTTGACGTGACTTTTTAATCGCATCAGCAACTTTACGTTGGTATTTTAAAGAGTTACCGCTTAAACGACGTGGTAACATTTTACCTTGTTCGTTAATGAATTTCTTTAAAAATTCTACGTCTTTGTAGTCTACATATTTGATACCGTATTTTTTAAAGCGGCAAAATTTCTTTTTTGGCTTTTCTTGCTTAATAGCGGTAAGGTATTTTATTTCGTTCTTTGCCATGATTATGCAGTTACTTTATCAAGGTTTTTAAATCCGCCATTTCTTTTTACATGATTGTACTCAACGGCGTTTTTGTCAAGTTTAGAAATCATGTGACGCATTACTTGTTCGTCACGTAATAATTGGATTTTCAATTTTTCGTTGAAATCGCTTTGAGCTGTAAACTCTAGTACCCAATAAATACCTGTAGTTTTTTTCTGAATTGGGTAAGCTAATGATTTTAAACCCCAAGGATTGCTGTTAACAATCTCGCCGCCAGCTTCAGTAACTAGGTCAGCGTATCTTTTTTGAGAAGCTTTAAAATCTTCTTCTGAAAGAACGGGTGTGAAAATCACCATTAATTCGTAATTGTTCATTACTTAAATTTTTTGGTTCTTAAAATGGTTTTATCCCATCGGACAATCTGCAAATGCGCAGAAAGAATATGCCAAGACATATTTGGGGCTGCGAAAGTAAGGGGTTTTAAGAAATTGAAAAATATTTTTTCTCAATAGAATAGACATGGCATGGAATTAGCTAAAACCTCGAGGCATCTTGTAGATGTTTTGGTGATTTAAAAGTAATACGAGATATTCTTTTGTAAAAACCAATAATTGACGCAGCAAAATACAATATTATTAACTCTTTTTACTAAACACTTTTTTGTTATGACGGCTACACCGATATTTGCTTTACGAACAGATGTTAGTATGACGACGATTTCTTTTGATAACACAGAAAATGCCTTTGCTTATAAAAGCGATAAAGAGTTAAAGCAATCAAAATTCTTATTTAGTACAATGGATTATCCATTGTTTGTACCAATAGGCACAAGAATTACCCCTTTTTTAATGAAAACGGGCTTGCCAATAAATGGCATCATAAAAAATACCATTTTCAAGCAATTTGTAGGTGGCGAGACTTTACATGAAACAGCTGAGGTTGCTAGTACATTAAGTAAATATGGTGTAGAGGTAATTTTAGATTATGGTGTAGAAGGTAAAGAAGGTGAAGATAATTTTGAACATGCTACTGAAGAATTTATAAAAGTGATAAAATATGCAGCTACGCAAAAAAATATTCCTTTTATAAGCATAAAAGTTAGCGGCTTTGCAAGGCATGGTTTACTACAAACCTTAAACGAAGCACCAAGGCTACGTAGTGGCATTCATGACCATGAAGAAGAACAAGCTGAATGGGATAAAGTATGCGATAGAATGTATCGCATCTGCGAAACAGCAGCCGAAAATAATATTGGTGTTTTGGTAGATGCAGAAGAAAGTTGGTTTCAAGACCCAGTAGATAGATTGACGATTGAAATGATGGAAGAATTTAATAAAGAGAAAGCCATCGTTTACAATACCATACAACTTTACAGACACGATAGATTGAAATTTTTAGAGCTATCGCACAAAATAGCAAAGCAAAGAGACTTTATACTAGGTGTCAAATTGGTGCGTGGTGCATACATGGAAAAAGAACGTAAACGTTCTAGTGACTATGGTTACCCATCGCCTATTCAGCCATCAAAAGAAGCATCTGACAATGATTACAATACTGCTATAAAATTCTGCATTGACAATATTGATAACACAGCTTTTATTGTTGCTTCGCACAATGAAAAAAGCAACTTGCTTGCAGTTAAACTACTAGAAGTAAAAGGGTTATCATTAAATCATCCTCATGTACACTTTTCGCAATTGTACGGCATGAGTGATCACATCACATTTAACTTGGCAAAGGCTGGTTGTAGTGTAAGTAAATATTTGCCTTTTGGGCCAATAAGAGATGTGATACCTTATTTAATGCGTAGAGCGCAGGAAAACAGTAGTGTAAGTGGCCAAACAGGCAGAGAATTAAGTTTAATAAAGAAAGAATTAGCTAGACGTAAAAGCGCTTAATTATTTTGTAGTTAGGCTCTTTGATATTGATTCAATTATATCTGGAATTAATTCAAATTCGGTAGACTTATCTATAAAGTATTCTGCACCAAATTCCATGCATATTGGTTTATAATAGTCTACAGATTGATTAGTAACCATCATTACTTTTACTTTTGGATAAAGTTGCTTTACCTCTCTTAGCAGTTCAATGCCATTTTTGTGTGGCATATTAATGTCTAGCAATATTAATTCAGGTTGGTGAGATGCCAAAAATTCTAATGCTTCAATGCCATTGGTGGCAATATCGATGTTATTCACACACCGTATTTCAGACAAAATCTCTCTCATTCTTGTAAGAATAGTGATAGAATCGTCAACAAGAAGAATATTAATTTTTTTTACGGGCATTGGGGGCATTTGACAATAATTCGAAAATCACAAAAAAAACGTAAATACACCTAGAGGTGTATTTACAATAATTTGGTAACGATTAGATTCGGATAATTGGCAGGATATTGACGATAAAACGGGCTTTAGGCTTTTACAAAGGAAGCACTTGGCTCTTATGAATATTGTAACCAATACTACAATTTATACGTAGTAGTTTTACTACACAAATTATAAAAAGCCGTACTTAAATAATCCCTTTATCTAAGGCATATTTTGTTAAATCAGCATTATTATCTATACTCATTTTTTGTAAAATTCTGGTTCTATAAGTACTAATAGTATTTACACTTAGCGATAATTTTGTAGCAATATCAGAAATTTTATAGCCTTCGGCAATCATTTTCATAACATCAAACTCTCTGTTAGATAGTTGTTTATATAATTGATTCTCATAAACAGCATCTTCCTTAGCATCTACTAGCAAATTAGCTATTTCTTGTGTAATAAACTTGTGACCGCTTGTAATTGTTTTAATTGCAAGTATCAATTCTTCAGATGCACTTTCCTTTGTGATATAACCATATGCACCAGCTTTTAAGGCTCTAATTGCATAATGTTCTGCAGGGTGCATGCTTAATATAAGTACAGGTATTTTGGGTGCTTGTTCTTTAATAAGCTGCATTATTTCTAGCCCGCTGCGGCCAGGCATTGAGATATCACATATAATTATATCCCACTTTTGAAGATGCAATTTTTTTAGTAATGTAGCACCATCGGCTGCTTCTTCTATAATTACATCGGGGTAAGCATCTACAATTATCATTTTCAATCCACGCCTTACCACATGGTGATCGTCACCTATTAATATTTTCATTACCAATCTATAGTTTATAGCAACGGTACTTTTATAACAATTTTTGTTCCTTTACCGGCTTCGCTCTGTAGGTCAAAAATACCATTAATCATTATAACTCGTTCTTTCATGCCCAATAAACCAAAAGTTCTACCTGTTATATCAGTTTTAAACCCATCACCATTATCTACAATTGTAAGTGTTAAAGTGTTACTAATATAAACTAAAGAGGCATTAACAGCAGTTGCATTTGCATGACGAATAATATTGGTTAACGATTCTTGAAAGATTCTAAATAGATTAGACTTTACGTCCATAGAAACCTCAATATCCTTTGATTCATTTAAAAATTGGCACTGAATATTGGTTCTTTTTTCAAATTCTTTTGCCTGCCATTCTAATGCTGCATCTAAGCCTATATCATCTAAAATACTTGGCCTTAGTTCTGATGCAATTCGCCTTACAGTATGAATAATCTCATCTGTTACTTCCATAATTGTCACCAATTTATCGCCAAGTTCAGGAGCTTGTTTTTCTACTTTCTTTTTGGTAATACTAATATCCATTTTTAAGCCCGTTACCAATTGCCCAAGCTCATCATGAATTTCTCTGGCTATGTGCTTTCGTTCTTCTTCTCGTATTTTTTGCAAATGAGACGCTAATTCTCTTAATTGAGTATGTGATTCAAGCAACTCTTTCTCTGCTTTTTTTCGCTCTGTAATATCTACAAGCATTATATAAACTACATCTTTATAAATACTAAATAAAAAGCTAAATGTTTTTGTCAATCCATTTTTGCAAAGAATAGACGTTTCAATATCTGGCACGTGCTGTAGTTCGCCACGCCTGTAAGCTGCAACAGTTTCTAGCCAATGATTGTATAATTTTTCTCGTATTTCTGAATTGGGTTGCGTATGTGCGTACCACTCTTTTAGGGTGGGAATATCTTGATTAGTGTAACCTATAGTTTGTACAAAAAATTTATTTAAAAACATTACCTCACCATCTATATGATGACTTCCAATTGCAATTGGCATATTTTCGGCCAAAGCTTTAAAACGTTGTTCGCTTTCAAATAATAATGCTTCTGCTTTTTTACGTTCTGTCACCTCATTTAAAATGGCATAAACAAGCTTATTATTAACCGTAAAGCTAATTTCAAATATTTTATGTTCACCATTTTTACAAATGATTGTACGCTCTAAAACAGGTGTTTTTCCTTTTGGGTTGCGCCATTTATTTTCAATAGCCATTAGCCATTCTTGTCTACCAATTTCGGTACTTTCAGCATCAGGATAATAAATAAAATGTGGCCAAGCATCGGCCTTGGTAACATCTTCAAATGTGTAGCCACTTATATCTAAAAACCTCTGATTGATATAAGTAATGTTCATATTCATATCAAAATTGCAAATAGGTATTGGTGTATTATCTGCAATTCTTTTAAATCTTTGCTCACTTTCTATTAAACGCTTTTGAGCTACTTTTAAATCTGTAATATTTACTGCATAGCCTATTGCAAGCTGCATATTACCGTCTGCATTTAATACGGGAAATAATGTTCGCAAGTAATACTCAACATTGCCATTTTGATTAATTAATTTTTCTTCCCAACTCTTTAACTCATTCGAGTTTTTAACATCACTAAATCGCTTATGCCTAAGTTCGGCTATAGTCAATGGCTTATCCTTAAAAATACAATATTCTTCATCTGTTTTACCAATAAGCCATTCACGCAATTCTGGATCTTTTACCGCCACAGGATTTACAAATAAATACCGATGGTCACTATCAAAAACAGCAATATCAGAAGGAATACTGTTTAATATTGTTTCATAAAAATCTTTCTGCTTTTTTAAGTTTGTATTATACAATACTCTGGCAGTAATTTCATTATATATAACGTATAAAATTTCATCTTCTAAAGAAAATGAAATTTCAAAATGCCTTTGAGTACCATCTTTACAAATAATTATACGTTCCATAACAGGAAACGAAATATTTTTACCTTTACGAAAACCTGCAAATAAGTTTTCCCACTCTTTTTGCCCTGCCTCAACTAATTGAGCAGATGTATATTTTATATAATTATAAGCAGATGCAACAGTAGGCACTTCATCAATAGAATAACCGATAATCTCAATAAATTTTTTATTCAAAAAAACAGTTTGGCTATCTTTATTGCATATTGATACAGGCAAAGGAATATTCTCAGCAATGCGTCTAAACCTATTTTCTCTGTCTAATAGTTGTTTCTCCTTATTTTTTTCGTCGGTAATATCTTTGCCAATACTTACTCTACCAATGTTTTTCCCATTTAAAATCAATGGATTATTCATCCAACTTATTACTCTTTCTTCACCATTTTTTGTTCGTAATGGCTCCTCATACGAATTAGGAAATTCTCCCGATTTACGTAGTTCTTTTATTTTTTTGTGATATTCTGGATAATAAACTTTTGGTAATAACACCTCTAAAGGATCTTTACCTCTCACTTCATCAATTGAAAAACCAATAAGCACTTCGGTATACTTACTGATGCCAGAAATTTTGTTATTAATATCAACGGTAATAATAATTGCGTTAGAATTATTTACAATGGCTTCATTAATTTGGTAAGTGTTTTGTAAAACTTCTATAGTGTGCTTTTTTTCTGCCAATTGCAGAAGAAGCTGCTCTTCTCTAAGCTTAAAGGCGTGTATATCAGTAGCAAAAATGTGAAAGGTGTTATTGGCAGTTGAAGTAGATTGCTTGTAAATATCAAGCGAAAACCAATATTCTTTTTTTGAAGTAGTAACAAACTGAAGTTCTACAGTTGTTGTCTTTTTTTTAGTAGATGAGTTGAGTAACTCAATAGTCTCTAAAAATAAATTTTGATGTCTCGGTGCAATAAAAGTAACAATACTTTTATTAATAATAAATGTATTTGTATAACCCAATACATTTTTAAATTCAATTGTTATATGGCCAATTATTAGGCTACCATCAAGGGCAAATTCTATAACATTAGTTTTTCTTGTAGGAATTTTAAGGGGCATATTATACTATGTTACAGCTAATATACCAACATTTATATTGATTAAGGCAATTGTTACAACTTAATTGATTAGTGATTTTAAATTTTATAAATAATATTACTTGATATAAAGTGAAAACATTTTAAATTATGTTTAATACATTCGTAATCAATATATTACCTTGAAGCAACAGTAGTGCTTAATGCAATTACAGGGTTGCTGCTATTTTGTAAATACTTAGCATATATCGCCATTTGTGGTTGATCGCTACCTGCAATTGGGTGTAACGATAATGGATAACTTTTCCACCACTGACCCGCTGCCCAATATGAACCACTGATGTCATTTGCAGTTAAATATTTTAAGAAATTATCTAGCATAGGTAACCAACGTGTATCATTTTTAGGCACCCCAAACTCACCCACAAAACCTCTTTTACCGTTGTCTTTTAACCATTCAATAAAAGGTTTTACTTTTTCAACACCTGTTTGCGCATTTACACCCGATGCATCGTAACCAAACTGATAGCGACCAGAATTATCATTATCAAAGTAGCAATGCGCATTGTACACAATTCTATTAGATGGATCGTTTAAGTTTTTAAGATTATCGTTGAATTTAGCCCAGTTTACAGCATTTGAATAGCTCTCGCCTTGCACCATAATTGGCACTTCTACGTTTACATCTCTAATGGCTGCAATAGCTGCTTGTGCTGATGCGAACCATGAAAAAGAGCCCATATCGTGCGGTTCATTCATAATATCTAAGCCATAAATATTACTAAAACCATTTAATTCACTTGTTAGTTTCCTCCACACATCTTTATAAGCAGTTACTGGTACCATTGGCGAGCCAATAATGTTTTCTATGCCATTTATTTTATATCTGCCAAAATTGTGCATGTTTAAAATAACCGCTACACCGGTAGAATCGCAATCGTGTAAAAACTTTTTCATTCTTCCTAGCTCTTCCACATCTAATGGGCCATATAATTCGTGCTGAATTCTTTCCCATCTAAATGGTAGTTGCATTAATGCTACGCCTTTATCGGCAAAGTATTCTATTTCTGATTTTTCTGGATATATATAGTTTTTATTGTACTGACCAGGTAAATTTTCAGTTCCAAATTCAGCACCGCAAAGCGCTACACCAAATGGTAAAACTGAAGTTTGTGCGAAAGTTGCTGAAATATACAGGCATAATGACAAGATAAAAAGAGTAATGGATTTCATAGTTTTTTTAAGTTTAGGCTATTATCAGGATATTGGTTGTTAGATATTGGTTTAGGTTTTTGTTTAGGTTTTTGTTTAGGTTTTTGTTTAGGTTTTTGTTTAGGTTTTTGTTTAGGTTTTATTTAGGTTGGTTTTCAATAGGACTTTAAAATAGTATAATTTATTTATTTTTATTTTATTTATTTACAATTATTTATACTAGTTTTATTTTTAAAATCTATTACTTTCATGCCGATAATTTTAGACTGTTGGTTACTAGGCTTCTTCTAGCTTTGCGTTCACCTTACAAAGCATTAGCGTAGTCTCTTATCTATGTAATCATGGTATTTTTTTTAAATGGTTTAACAATTGGATTTTAAGTATCATTTCATTGGTATTGGTAAAAGATATTAATAGGGTGTTAATAGAATTGATTTTGTGTGGTAAAACATAAAAAACGGCTATACTTATTGTAAAATAAATACAACCGTTTAAAAAGTAGATGCTATGTGCACATAATGGTATAACGCAAAAAAATGGCAGTACGATAGTGAAACTACCGCTGCCAAAAGTTTGTTGCAAACTATTGATGCCACTAAAACGCAATGGTATAGTGTAAGTATCTGAATCGTAAATTAAAGGAGGGCTGAAGCCATGCAACCAGCGCAACAACCTAGTGTAGGTTGCACAAAATGCGACGCTGCGATATTCGTTTGGGCTGAATATTGGCTTCATAGAATAGGATGTTCTGAGCGAAAATAAGTTTTTTTATTAACAAACAAAAAACTTGTCACGTTTTTTCCTATCTGTGCCAAAAGGCCTAGGCACTAAGCCTAGACCTTTACACTTTCCAAAAACCATATTATCTTGTAGCTACCACTCTATTCATAGCAAGTGCAGGATTAGTAGCAGGATTTTGTAAATATTTTGCGTACACACTCATTTGTGGTTGATCGTTACCAGCAACTGGGTGTAAAGACAATGGGTAACTTTTCCACCATTGGCCAGCAGCCCAATAAGAACCGCTAATATTATTTGCAGTTAAGTATTTTAAAAAATTATCTAAAACTGGTAACCAACGGCCATCATTTTTTGGTACACCAAACTCACCCACAAAACCTCTTTTACCATTTACTTTTAACCAATCAATAAATGGTTTTACTTTTTGAACACCAGTATGAGCATTTACATTTGCTTGGTCAAAACTTTGTTCGTAACGACCAGAATTGTCATTATCAAAATAGCAATGTGCATTGTAAACGATGTTATCGTAAGGGTCTTGCAAGTATTTCAAACGATCGTTGAAAACATTCCAATTTACTGCATTAGAATAACTTTCGCCCTCAATCATTATAGCTACTTCTTTATTTACTTGTCTTATTGTGTTGATGGTTTCTTGAGCAATATTGAACCAAGAATATGTACCCATATCGTGAGGTTCATTCATAATATCTAAACCATAAATATTATTGAATGGTTTTAATTCTTGTGCTAGTTTTTTCCAAACATCTTTAAAGGCTTTTAAAGGCACTTCATTAGAACCAATAATGTATTCTTGACCGTTAATTTTATATCTAGCAAAGTTGTGCATATTTAAAACCACCATTACACCTGTGTTAGCACAATCTGTAAGAAATTTTTTAATACGAGCCATTTCTTGAACATCTAATGGTGCATATAATTGGTGTTGCACTCTTTCCCATCTAAAAGGCAATTGCATTAAAGAAACACCTTTGTCTGCAAAATAATTGATTTCTGATTTTTGTGGGTAGATGTAATTTTTGTTGTATAAACCTGGTAGGCTTTCAGTACCAAATTCTGCACCACACAATGAAACGCCAAAAGGCAAAATGCTTGTTTGAGGAAATGCTTTAACCCAGCAAATGCTTAGGCTTAAAACGATGATGAATAGGTTTTTCATAACTAGGAATTTTGGATAGTGATATTGGCATCACAAAGATGCATCAGCCCAAAAGCCCAATAGCTAGTAATACGTATTGCAGTTGTTTACGCATTTGAGGTAGTAGTGTAGTAATGCGCTTAGCCCCGTTTAAACAACTTGAAATACAATAAAGTAAACAATTGTTGAGTTATACACAGCTCTTTAGTTGGTACATAAAAAAGCCCCAAAATCTACCTTGTTAGATTTTGGGGCTTTTTTATTTTTGAAGAAACTAGTAATTAAACTAGACCATGTGCGTAAGCATACTTAATAATATCCGAATTACTTTTTACATCAAGCTTAGTCATAATTCTCGCTTTATAAGTGCTTATTGTATTAATGCTTAGCGCTAGTTCTGTACTTATGTCTGATATATGTTTGCCTTTAGCAAATAATTGAAACACTTGAAATTCTCTTTCAGAGAAGTTTTCGTGTGGTAATTTATCGCTACCACCTACATAGGCATCTGCAAGCAACTCGGCCATTTCTGGTGTAATATATCTACGCTTTGTAAGCACATATTGTACTGCTTTTATTAGTTCCTCTGGTGCATTATCTTTTGTAATATACGCGTTTGCGCCAGCACGAATAACACGTACTGCACTTTGTTGTATAGCAGACATGGTAAGCACAATAATTGGTACTTTACTACCATCTGCTCTTACTTTTTTTATTACATCAATTACAAGTGGGCCGGGCATTTGTAAATCTGTAATTACAATATCTAAGGTTTCATCTGCTATTAATTCTTGCAGTGCAGTGGCATTATTGGCCTCAATTATTTCGGCAGAAGGGTAAGTTTCTTTAAGCAGCATTTTTATTCCTTGACGAACCATGCCATGGTCGTCAGCTAATAATATTTTCATCGGCTCAATTTTTTAGCGGGGTAATTTTTTATTGATAAAGGGTAATTTAACTCAAGCAAATGTGTTTTTTTAAATTAATAAATATTTCTACGAAAATAAAATTAAATAATTTGGTTTTGCAAACCATATTTTATCATTTCTGCATCCGAAGTTAGGTGCATTTTTTTAAGAATATTAACCTTGTGCGCTCGTACAGTGGTAACACTAATACACAAATCGTCACCGATGGCTTGCATAGTTTTACCATGCAATAATTGCTTAAATATGGCAAACTCTCTATCGGTTAAAGATTCGTGTGGTGCAGACTTTACATTTTCCTCATAAGCTGTTGCCAATACCATAGCAACATCTGAATTGATATATTTTTTACCAGATAAAATTTGATTAATAGCCTTAATTAATTCGTCAGAAATATTGTCTTTTGATAAAAAACCTGCAGCACCAGAGCGAATACATCTTATTGCGTACTCTTCTGCTGAATACATAGTAAGCATTAAAACAGGAATTTGTGGTGCATGAATTTTTAACTGTTTTAAAATATCAAGACCAGACAAGCCAGGAAAAGAGATGTCAGAAACAATAATATCCCATTTGTTTTTTGTGGCTTTCATTAAAAGCTCTGTACCATCTGCGGCTTCATCTATTTCCACATCTACAAATGCTTCTTTAATAATGAATTTCAGTGCTTTACGCACTAAAGTGTGATCGTCTGCGATAAGGATTTTCATAGATGGTTATTTAAAACTTAATACAAAGTTGGTGTATTTTACTGTATTGGTGTTAATTCTTTTAATAATCCTGAAGCCATAATTGTAGTACCTATGCCCTTTGTGGTTTCTATTTCTAAATTAAAGCAAATATTTGCAGCTCGCTCTTTTATACCTATTATTCCTAGTGTATTGCCTACCATATTTACGTCAAAACCTCTACCATTATCTTTAACTTTAAGCGTTATGCTATCGTGTATTTGCGTTAAACTTACAGTTACTAACGATGCATCTGCATGCCTAGCAACATTTGTAAGTGCTTCTTGGCATATTCTAAACAACGCTATTTCTAAATCTTGGTCTAATCTTTTGTCAGGTAAATTATTGGCAAACTCGCAAGCAATACCAGTTTTTCTTTCATATTCTTCGCAATAACTCTTTAAGGCTGCTTGCAACCCTACATTATCAAGCAAAGGCGGCCTTAACTGATGCGATATTTTTCTAATTTTTTTAATTAAATCATCTACTGTTTCTAATGTGTAATCTACCTTACTCATTAGCAATGCATTATCTTTTGGTAAATTATTTTTTATAGATTTAATATCTATTTTAAGTACTGTAGCGGTTTGGCCCAAATCGTCGTGCAATTCTCTTGCAATTATTTTTCGCTCTTCTTCTCTTAAATTTTGAATATGATTGGTAAGATTTCGCAATTGACGTTTTTGATTAATTATTTCTTGCTCTATTTTTTTCTGGTCTGTAATATCGGACAAGTAAATAGACACACCATTTTGTGAAGGATAAATACTAGTTTCAAACCAGCAATCAAAATAGGGCACATACTCTTTCAATTCTTGCATTTCTTGCGTTTCAAGTGCAGTAAGGCATGTTTTATAAAAACTTGTTTCGGTTATGCCTTTAAAAAAATCTTCAAACTTTCTACCAATTATGGCATCGTGTGGCAAGTTGAGATACGCAGTAATCGGATGATTAGCATAGGTACAAACCCAATTGGCATCAAAGGCTAAAAACGCCTTTTGCATACGTTCAAATACCTCTTTTATCTCTTTAGTTTTTCTTACAATTTCAATCTCTAAATCGGCATTAAGTTGTTGTAGTTTTTTTTGGCTTATTTTAAGGTCTGTAATATTAGAGCGAATGCTTGAATAGCCTTTAACAGAACCATCTTTATTTAATATGCGTGAGTAAGAAACATCAAGATATAGTTCTTCGCCAGCTTTGTTGTACTGTATCATTTCGCCACGCCAACTACCTGTTTCGTCAATGGTTTTTAAAATACTGGCCATTGCTTCATCGCTAATAACAGCATTGGTACACAATCCTACTTTCTTTCCCAAAACTTCTTGCTTTGTATAGCCATACAAGCTTTCAGCGCCTTTACTCCATTGTAAAATTTGTGAATCAGCATCAGTTGTTACAATTGCATCATGAGATAAATCAATTAGCGCAGAATATTCTTGAAGAATTACATTGGCTTTACGTTCAAAAATATTTTTTTGTATGTTAACCACAATACCAACTAATAAAAAAACCACTACCGCACCAAGTATATAGAATATGGCGTTAATAGTGAAAATCGTTTTATCGTTATCATTTCTAAATATGGCAATACGATCTGTTTCCCCAATTTCTATTTGCGAAGCGAAATTATTAAGACTTTTAAGAAAAATATCGCTATCGTTTAAGGTATTATTTATGGGTGCTTTTCTAATTGCTTCTCTTGCCGCAATACGCTCGTTTATTAAATTCTCTATCTCGTGTAAGTGGGAAAGCTGCTTTTTATCGTTAGCAACCCACGGGTACAATAATTTAATTTTATCTCGTATTTGTTCCTTAATATTTTGAGATTGTTTTAGCGTTGCAGAATCTGAAAGAGAAGTATTTTGCAGATACCTTTCGTAGTCATGCATGAGGGATACCAACTTCTGTGTTTGGTATCGTATATCATGCGATTGTTGAATAAATCTGACAGTATCCTGTACGTTTGTTGATTGCTTGTACGAAAAAAACATGATTCTCACAATCAATACTATAACTAACAGAATAGACAGCACAAAAATTCTTGTGGCTGACGAATGCATGGAATTGGATTTTAAATATTTGAACCCCAAATAACTCATAACACAACATTAATTGCTGCTTACTTGTTTATTTAGACTGTTAAAGTACATAAAATAAACAAAGTACGCACACTTTTACAGAAAATATTATTTAATGAAGTAGTATTAGGGAAGAAACAAGCACAAAAGTGCAGATAAATTAACAGTTAATCCCCATCAATTTTTCAACGTAGCTGCAATAGTTCATTTTAAAGTACTTTGCGCCCATGCAACAGTATCATCAATTATTACAACATATATTAGATAACGGCTCACAAAAGACAGATAGAACTGGCACAGGAACTATTAGTTGTTTTGGCTATCAAATGCGGTTTAATTTGCAAGAAGGTTTTCCTATGGTAACCACCAAAAAACTGCATTTAAAAAGCATTATTTACGAGTTATTGTGGTTTTTACAAGGTAGTACTAATATCAAATATTTAACCGATAATGGTGTAAGCATTTGGAACGAATGGGCCGATGAAAACGGTGATTTAGGACCTGTGTATGGTAAGCAATGGCGCAGCTGGCAAGGTGCTGATGGTAAAGTAATAGACCAAATAACCGATGTTATCCATCAAATAAAAACTACACCAGATAGCCGCAGATTAATTGTAAGTGCCTGGAACGTTGCAGATTTACCAAATATGGCTTTACAACCTTGCCATACATTGTTTCAATTTTATGTTGCTGATGGTAAATTGAGCTGTCAATTGTACCAACGTAGTGCTGATGTGTTTTTGGGTGTACCTTTCAACATAGCTTCTTATGCTCTACTTACTATGATGGTGGCGCAAGTTTGCGGCCTAGAATATGGTGATTTTGTTCACAGTTTTGGTGATGTACATTTGTACAACAATCATATTGAACAAGCACATTTACAGCTAAGGAGAGCACCTTTTCCATTACCTACGATGCAATTAAATCCAGATGTGAAAGACATATTTGCGTTCAAATACGAAGATTTTACACTAGAAAATTATCAACATCATAGCCCAATAAAAGGCAAAGTGGCGGTATAATTCTTTAGTTTATAGTTTGAAGTTTGGGGTTATTAATATTTCATTTTTTTGAATTTCACTTTTCACATTTCCACCTTTCACGCAAATGCAAATCATTCAAATAGTTGCAGTATCAAATAACAACGTAATCGGTAAAGACTATGGCCTATTATGGTCTTTACCCAATGATATGCGATGGTTTAAAAACAAAACTTGGGCTTTACCTGTGATAATGGGGCGCAAAACTTTTAAAAGCCTTGACCATAAACCTATGAATGGTAGACTGAACGTTGTAATTACAAGGCAAGCAGATTTTAAAGCAGAAGGCGCAACGGTTGTAGCAAATATTGAGGATGCAATTGCCTTTTGCAAAGCACAAAACTACAAAGAGATAATGATTATTGGGGGTGGCGAAATTTATAAGCAAAGCCTACCATTAACCGATAAAATTTACTTGACAAGGGTAGATGCAACCGCTGAGGGCGATACACATTACCCTGAACTAGACAACAACCAATGGCAGCTTGCTTTTGAAGACAAACACCCTGCCGATGCCAAACATGCTTATGCTTACAACTTTCAAACTTGGATAAGAAAATAAAGAAACTATGCCTTTTGTAGATGTTGCTTATGGTTACCTAGCCTTGGTATTTTTACTTGCCATGCTTTTAGAAAGAAAAAATAGCGTTAGCTATGGCAAAAGTTTATTGGCTGCGCTAAATGTAACGCTGCTATTTTTTGTAGTGTACAAATGTTTAGACTATTATCAGTTGTACAAAATGGCACAAATATTTGGCGTATCTATTACGTTTGATGGCATACTAAAACTAATGAGCACCAATAAATGGGAAGCATTTAAAAACATTGCTGTGCTGCTTCTACCCTTCTTGTTTTTGTTTAAAAAATTATCAACGAATGTGTTGCTAACACTTGCAGCCTTGACTTTAGTAAAATGGGATTTCATTGAAAGGACTTACGAAAAAATAGCTTACCCAAATATCACCAAAAGCTACTACCAACCTGAGTATTCGGTGTTTCATGTGTTAAACTATGGCTGCTTATTTATAGCCATTTATGCACTACTTTTTTTACTGAAAAGATTACCACATCAGGTTAAATAATATGCTCGCTTCGCTACAACAGCTTATAGAATATTACAAATATTGGCTTACTGCTGCAAATGGCAAAGGGCATGGTATACATTCGCCTTTTGTGTTCAAGTTTGTGATAGATGTGCTAAACGATGAGCGCCTTTTCTATGCATTTGAAACCATTGAAAGTATTGTAAATACTGACTTAAACAACAAAAAATACAATAGACTACTATTTAGAATTACAGACTATTATCAGCCTAAAAGTATTTTACTGATAGATGAAACGCTTGGCATTACTATTAGTTATATTGCTTTAGCAAATACAAGTGCATCTGTTTACAGCTATTTTTCACACACAAATAATATTGAAAAAGCCAAAGCAGTAGTTAGTGCATGTAAGGCTGAAAATTGCGTTTTTGTAACAAGTATTGCTGAAAAAAAACAGTACGACTTAGTTTACGTAAATGCGCAAAACGATTTTCAACTTAATGATATTTTTCAGCAAGTATTACCATTATTACACCCACAATCTATTCTCATCATCAACAATATTAGCAGTAGTAAAGAAATAGAAACGCAATGGTTACAGCTTCAAACAAATTCGGCCGTAACTTTAACCATCAATTTATTTCAAATAGGGCTAGTATTTTTTAGACCTGAAAATAAAATTACACAACACTTTACCATCAGATTTTAAATATAGTCACTTGCAACTTCCTTCGGCATTATTAACTTCTTTACAAGGCATCATAGGCTTTAACCAAGCGGCTTTTGAGGCAATACATACATCAGGTGAACAAGTTACTAGCATACGTATTAATCCGTTAAAAATAGCCGACGATCAATGGTCAACAGTCGATGGCACACCGATTAGTTGGTGCCCTTATGGTTACTATTTACCAGAAAGACCTTTTTTCACGTTCGACCCTACTTTTCATGCAGGTGCCTATTATGTGCAAGAAGCGAGTAGTATGTTTTTGTGGCAAATATTAACGCAAGCCATTGGCACAAATACCAATGGTTTAAAAGTACTTGACCTTTGTGCTGCGCCTGGCGGCAAAAGTACTTTGCTAGCTAGCTACTTTACAAATGGCCTAGTAGTAAGTAACGATGTGATAAAATCGAGAGCGAATATTCTAGTTGAAAACATTACCAAATGGGGCTACGATAATGTGGTGGTAACCAATAACGATCCATCTCATTTTAAAATACTGGAAAACTATTTTGATGTAATAGTGATTGATGCACCTTGTAGTGGTAGCGGTTTATTTAGGCGAGATAATGATGCCATCAATGAATGGAGCGAAAACAATGTAGCGCTTTGTAGTCAGCGTCAACAGCGTATTGTAGCAGATGTGTTGCCTGCTTTAAAACAAGGTGGCTTGCTTATTTACAGCACTTGTAGCTATAGCAAACAAGAAGATGAAGACATTGTTGATTGGTTAATTGAAGAACAACAACTAACAACTGTAAACTGTAAAACTACAAACGATGAAGGCATTGTAGAAACACAATCTGACAAACACCAAGGTTTTGGTTATCGCTTCTATCCGTACTTAACCAAAGGCGAAGGTTTTTTTGTAGCCGCATTTACAAAAAATAATGGTGGCTTAATGGGTAATTATAAAGAACAAACTTTAGCAAAACCATCTAAGCAGGAAGAACAAATGGTGACTGATTTTATTGGTCAAAAATCAGATTATTCATTTTTTAAACAAGCAGAAGCCATTAAATTATTACCTACAAAATGGTGGTTAGACTTGCAAATACTTGCCAAATGCCTATACATTAAAAAAGCGGGCATTGAAATAGGTACTATTAAAGGCAAAGACGTCGTTCCACATCATGAATTAGCGGTAAGTATTCTTGATTTACCACAAATAAACACTGTAGAATTAACAGAAGATGAAGCGCTACAATACTTACGCAGAAAGGATTTGACGGTAGAAACCACCAAAGGGTGGTGTGCACCTACACATTGTGGATTACGTTTAGGCTGGATGAAAGTTTTGCCCAACCGGATAAATAATTACTATCCACAGGAATGGAGAATTTTAAAAGAGTAATTTTACTTGCAACATAAAATTGCTTCACCATGGTATCTCTACACAAAACCTATTTCCTATCTTGTTTTATAGCTGCTAGCCTTTTGGCAAATATTGCTACAGCACAAAATCAGCCAATTGTTCATACCATTAAGCAAGGCGAAACATTATCAGCCTTAGCTAAAAAATACAGCACTACTGTTGGCGATATTATGCGTTTAAACGGCATGAATAGTAACAGTAAATTGCAAATAGGCCAAGCTGTAAAAATTCCTACAAGTAGTTCTACACCTTCAGTAGTTGTAGAAGCCCCTAAGCCAGAACCTGTAAAACCACAACCAGTTGTAGCTAAACAACCAGAAATAAGTGCCTCTGTTACTGATGTTACTTACCAAGTTTTAAAAGGCCAATCGTTATATGGTATTGCAAAGCAATTTAAAACCACCGAGAAACAAATTATTGCTTGGAACAACTTACCAAACGATAAAATTAAAGCTGGCCAAACCATCATTGTAGGTAAAGAAGTGATTGAAAAAAGCACTATACCAGTAACACCAAAACCACAATTATCAAAACCAGTAGAAGATAAACCTGTTGTAGCACCACCTGTAACGCAACAAACAGAAAAAAGCGAGAAACTAACCGTTTTAAACGCTGGTTCGGCAAAAGTTACACCACCTGTAGAAACAAAACCTACACCAGCACCAACACCTGTAAAAGAAGCTATTAAAACTGAACCTACAGCAATACCAGCAAGTGCTAAATACGTGGAAAGCGAAGGTTTTTTTGCCAATTATTTTAATCATAAAGACAGAAACTTAACTACAGCAGCAGGCGATGCAGCCATTTTTAAAACAACAAGTGGCTGGAATGATAAAAAATATTACGTGTTAATGAATGATGTGAATCAAGGTGATATTGTACGTTTAACAGCCAATAACAAAACCATCTGTGCTAAAGTATTAGGGCCATTACCAGACATTAAAGAAGACAATGGCTTGCTACTACGTGTGAGCAATGCAGCGGCTGCAGTTCTTGGTATTGAAGATGCTAAATTTAATGTTACAGTTAATTATTAAAGTCTATCAAATTTTATAAACAAACAGCCCGAAGTTTTAAAGCTTCGGGCTGTTTTAGTTTTATATCAATTGCATTTTTGCAACTTTAGGATCTACTTCTACTGTATCTTCTTCAAAGTTGAGTTTAATGCGCCACTTTTGCATAGTGGCTGCGCCAATAATTGCCTCTTCGCTTAAGCCAGGCACAACTAAAAACTCATCACTTAGTAATACATCATGCAGATAAAAATCAACACGAATCACATCTTTAATTTCGATGTAATGCCCTTCACTGGCAGTTGAAATCAATCTAGTTCGTCCCAAACTTTCTAAATTGGCCAAACCCTCTACAAACTCAGGATTAATACAAGACAAATTCGCACCGCTGTCAAACAATGTATACAAATGCTTCTCACCTTTTGAACCAACATATAATAATGGCAATTTTAAAACTGACATACTTGAAAAATTTTAATAAAATTACAAACAAAAACTTATTTAAATCCAACAAAAAAGCCGCTCTTTTCAGAACGGCTAAACTATTTAAACTAATAAACTACAAACTTAACTATACATTTCTACTCTCAACTCTTGTACACGTTTGTCTTCCATGTATTCATCAAAGGTCATTAATCTATCAATAATACCTTTAGGCGTTAATTCTATAATTCTATTAGCGACGGTTTGTATAAACGTATGGTCATGAGATGTTAGCAACACAATACCAGGAAATGTATTACAGCCTTCATTAAAGCTCTGGATACTCTCAAGATCTAGATGGTTGGTTGGTTGGTCTAGAATAATACAGTTAGGGTTTTGCAACATCATTTTACTTACCATACAACGCACTTTTTCACCACCGCTAAGCACGTTGTTTTTCTTCATAATATCGTCGCCACTAAACAACATTTTACCAAAGAAACCACGTAAAAATGGCTCATCAGCATCTGTAATATGCGGTGGTACAAAGTTTCTTAACCAATCTAGCAATGGCTCACCACTTGTAAAAAACTCATTGTGCTCTACTGGCAAATAAGCTTTGGTTACTGTAGTGCCCCATTCAAACTTACCAGAATCAGGTTGCATATTATCGTTAATAATCTCAAAGAAGCTAGTTACAGCCGATGGATCTTTACTTAAAAATGCAATTTTATCACCCTTATTTACACTAAAACTTACCTTATCAAATTGTTTACGACCATCAACCGTTTTACTTAGGTTTTCTACGTTCAATATTTGGTTACCTACTTCACGCAATGGCTGGAAAATAATACCAGGATATTTACGGTTACTTGGTTCAATTTCTTCAATGGTTAACTTCTCTAACGCTTTTTTACGAGAAGTCGCTTGCTTACTCTTAGAGGCATTTGCAGAGAAACGAGCGATAAAATCTAATAAAGCAGCACGTTTTTCTTCGTTCTTCTTGTTCTTATCGTTTTGTTGACGAGCTGCTAATTGGCTACTCTCATACCAGAAAGTATAGTTACCAGTAAAGGTTTTTATTTTAGAACGGTCTACGTCAGATACGTGTGTACACACAGTATCTAAAAAGTGTCTATCGTGACTAACCACCAATACAATATTCTCGTAATCAGCTAAAAAGTTTTCTAACCAGCCAATCGTTTCAATATCCAAACCATTGGTAGGCTCATCTAGTAACAAAATATCAGGATTACCAAACAATGCTTGTGCTAGTAACACACGCAATTTCAAGTTACTAGGTATATCCTTCATCAAACTTTGGTGAAACTTCTCTTCTATACCCAAGCTGCTTAATAAAGTTGCCGCATCGCTTTCAGCTGTATAACCACCCATTTCGCCAAACTCACCTTCTAGCTCACTAGCACGCATGTAGTCGTCTTCAGTTGCATCAGGATCCATATAAATAGCATCCTTCGCCTTCATTACTTCCATCATTTTTTTGTGCCCCATCAACACCGTGTTCAATACTGTCTCTTCGTCAAAAGCAAACTGATTTTGATTAAGTACCGCCAATCGTTCACCCGGTGTAATCTCTACAGTACCCTTATTTGGCTCAATTTCACCAGCCAAAATCTTCATAAAAGTCGATTTACCAGCACCATTTGCCCCAATAATACCATAGCAATTACCCTTTGTAAAGTTGATATTCACTTCATCAAACAACACCCTTTTACCATACGCTAGGGTTACATTTCTTGCACTAATCATGTGTTATATTCTATTTTCGAAGTTAGAAGTACGCTTTTTCGAGCCGCAAATGTAAGGCTAAGCCACCACTTTTTTAGCAGTGATATTGTGGTAATCAGCATTTGTACTACTATTAAACACCGTTGCAAGTTTACGCTGAGTTTACGAAGTACCTACTTGTACGTTCTGTACTTTATGGAGCTACTTAATAACCTATCAATCTATTGCAGTACAGCAATCATCTGCTTTTCGAAAAAAATGTTAAAAACAATCTTTAAAATACAATCATTTCACACTGCTTTGTACGAAAAGCCACAGACCTTATCTTTACCGCCTTATGATTGATTTTAGAAGTGATACAGTAACACAACCTACAGAAAGCATGTTGCAAGCCATGCTAAGTGCAAAAGTTGGTGACGATGTATTTGGTGAAGACCCAACCATCAATCAACTAGAACAAATGGCGGCTGAGATGTTTGGCCTAGAAGCAGGTTTGTTTTGCCCAAGCGGCACCATGACCAATCAAATTGCCATAAAAGCCCATACACAACCTGGTGACGAAGTAATTTGTGACGAACTGAGTCACATTTACCAATATGAAGGCGGTGGTATTGCCGTAAATAGCGCTTGTTCTGTAAGATTATTACATGGCAATAATGGTCGCTTAACAGCAGATATTGTTAAAGAAGCTATTAACAATCCTGAGGATATTCATAAACCAATTAGCCGCTTAGTAAGTTTAGAAAATACCGTAAACAAAGGTGGGGGTTGCTGCTACGAACTAGCTGATATTGAACAAATTAAAGCAGTTTGCTTAAGTAATAATTTAAGCTTGCATTTAGATGGTGCAAGACTTTTTAACGCCTTAGTTTATAAGCAGCAAAAAGCTAGCGATTACGGTCAGTTATTCGATACCATTTCTATTTGCCTAAGCAAAGGTTTAGGCACACCTGTAGGCAGTGTATTACTTGGTAATAAAGCATTTATAAAAAAGTCAAGGCGCATTCGTAAAGTGTTTGGCGGCGGTATGAGACAATCTGGCATTTTGGCTGCAGCAGGTATTTATGCGTTAGAGAACAATATCAATCGACTTGCAGAAGACCATTTACACGCAACACAAATTGCAGCAGCACTTGCTGCTACAGATTTTGTTGGTGATATTTTACCACTAGAAACCAATATTGTTATTGCGACAATTAAAGGACGCTTTACACCTGCAACTTTTGTAGAAGCAATGGCCAAGCATAATATTAAATTATTCAGTGTTTCTAGTACACAAATTCGTTTAGTTGTACATTTGAACATTAGCAAGCAAATGGTTGAAGAAACCATCAACATCATAAACAAGTTATAAGCAACTCAAAATTATATACTTATGCTACCAAAAATTAATCCTACCAATACGCAAGCATGGTTATTGTTGCGCAAACACTACGAAGATGAAATGAGTCGCAAGCACATGAAAGACTTGTTTGCACAAGATCCCGAACGCTTTCAAAAATTTAGTTTAACACTTGAAGAAATCGTTTTTGATTATTCTAAAAATATCATCAATCCAAAAACCTTGCAATTATTGCTACAACTAGCCGACGATTGTAAAGTTTACGATGCCATACATGATATGTTTGCTGGTTTAAAAATTAATGAAACCGAGCAACGTTCAGTATTGCACACTGCTTTGCGTAATTTTTCTGACATGCCAATTTTGGTTGATGGCAAAGACGTAATGCCATCGGTACAAAAGGTATTGGCACAAATGAAGAGCTTCTGTGCCAAGATACACAGCGGTGAATGGAAAGGTTACAGTGGTAAACCCATTAAATACATTGTAAACATAGGTATTGGCGGTAGCGATTTAGGGCCTGTAATGGTTACTGAAGCCTTAAAACCTTATTGGGTTGAAGGTATACAAACCTATTTTGTGAGCAATGTAGATGCTACGCATATTGCAGAAACTTTGAAAAAAGTAACGGCTGATGAAACGTTATTCTTGGTAGCTTCTAAAACATTTACCACACAAGAAACCATGACCAATGCACATACTTCACGTAATTGGTTTTTAGAAACTGCTGTAGATGAAGCACATATTGCTAAGCATTTTGCAGCATTAAGTACCAACGAAAAAGCAGTTACTGCTTTTGGTATAGATAAGGCCAATATGTTTGAATTTTGGGATTGGGTTGGTGGTAGATATAGCTTATGGAGCGCCATTGGCTTATCAATTGCTTTAACCATTGGCTACGATAATTTTGAACAATTGTTAAAAGGTGCGTACACCGTAGACGAACATTTTAGAAAAGAAAAGGGAGCTAAAAATATTCCTGTGTTAATGGCGCTTTTGGGTGTTTGGTACACCAATTTCTTTGGTGCACAAAGCGAAGCTATTTTACCTTATGACCAATACCTTCATCGTTTTGCAGCTTATTTTCAGCAAGGCAATATGGAAAGCAATGGCAAAAGCGTAGACAGAAGTGGCAATTCGGTTGACTATGCAACTGGCCCTGTAATTTGGGGCGAACCAGGTACGAATGGTCAACATGCATTTTACCAATTGATTCACCAAGGCACTTTGGTAATTCCCTGCGATTTTATTGCGCCAGCTATTAGCCACAATCCTATTGGTGATCATCATAATAAACTATTATCAAACTATTTTGCGCAAACCGAAGCTTTAATGAACGGTAAAAGTGAAAATGAAGTACGCGTAGAATTGATGAAAGCAGGTAAAACCGATGATGAGATTAAAAAACTCATGAAGTTTAAAGTGTTTGAAGGTAACAAACCAACCAATTCATTCTTATTAAAGAAAGTAACACCATACAGTTTGGGTAGCTTAATTGCATTGTACGAACATAAAATATTTGTGCAAGGTGTTATTTGGAATATTTTCAGTTTCGATCAATGGGGTGTTGAATTAGGCAAGCAATTGGCTGGACAAATTTTACCAGAACTTGAAAATGAAGACACCATTACTAGCCACGATAGTAGCACCAATGGTTTAATTAATTTGTATAAGAAATTTAGAGCTTAGTTTTAGTTGCTCGCAGATTTCTCGGATTGACGCAGAAAATAACCATCAGCTATACAAAATAACCAAACTTGTATAGCTGATTTTTTTGGAAAAATAAATTGCAAAAACTGTAAGAACAATAACGATGCAACAGATTATTATAAGAGATATACAACCGCAAGACAATCCGTTTATTGCAAAAATCATTCGTACCTCTTTAGAAGAATTTGGCGCAAATAAACCAGGTACTGTATATTTTGATGATAGTACAGACCATTTGTATGAACTATTTACTGCTGAACCTAAAAGCCACTATTTTATTGCTTTGGTAAATGATGAAATTGTTGGCGGTGGCGGTCTCTACCCTACTGAAGGCTTGCCAAATGGCACTTGTGAATTGGTTAAAATGTATTTGAAAAAAGAATACCGTGGTATTGGTTTAGGTAAAACCATGATGGCGACTTGCTTAGAATGGGCTAAAGAAAATGGCAACACCAAAGTATATCTCGAAACCATGCCAGAACTAAAAAATGCAGTAGCTGTGTATGAAAAATTAGGCTTTCAATATCTTAATGCACCTATGGGAAATAGTGGCCACAATGGCTGTGATATTTGGATGTTGAAAGAATTGTAGACACAAATTTATTGATTCACGCCTTTTATTATATTAGTATAAAAGCTCTCTAGTAAATTCCTATCTTTTGTTATAATCAATGCTTCAGCTTTTAAACCACTGTTGAAGTGCAATTCTTTTCTTTGGTTTGTCATCAGTCCTTCAGGAAGTAAAATCTTAGCAAGAAATCCACTATCGGTTGCAATATTACTTATATACTGAAGCCGACCTTTAACAAATCCAAATTCGTTAAAAGGATAAGCTGAAAGCCTTAATTGCACTTGTTGCCCAACTGCTATTTCACCAAAATTGTTTTGCGGCAACATAGTCTCAGCATAAAATGCAGGCGAATCAGGATTTACAAAACCTATTGATCTGCCATTCTTTAAAAATTGATTCTCCTGTATGGGTATAGAAAATTGTACCTTACCAGCTATAGGTGCTTGAATTAGAAACCGTTTTTTCCAGTCCTCTATTTGACTCTGAAGATTCTGTAAAGCTTGCCGGAAAATCAGTTGCTGCTGTGAAATACTATGTGATAACTCATTAATTTCTTTTTGTTTTTCGTGTATTTGCGTTTCATTATTCAATAAGCCAGCTTCAATTTGTGGTATCGTTAATTGTTTGGTAATCAGTTTACTTTGTTCATTTCTGTAATCTTGCTTAGAAATTACCTTGTCTTTATATAGGCCCTCATTAGCTTTATAACCATCTTCTGTAAGTTGTAAATCTTGTAATAGTAATTTTTTTTGTGAAAGCAAGTTCAACTTTGTTTGTTCAAGAAAAGCAATATCAACTTGTAATACTTTCTGTTTCTGTGGATAATAACCTTTATTCAAATAGTCTATAAATGTTTGATAAGCAATTACGAATGGCTGATATACAGTCTGTAATTCACCTAATGATGCATACTTTTCAATAAACAATTGTTGAATTTCATCGGCATTATTCTGCTGTATAAGACTAATGGCAATATCCACTTTCTTTGATAAAGACAATACTTCAAGATGATTCGCATTACTTTCTATCCAACCAATAACTGCCCCTTTTTCTACAGCTACATTATTATTTGCAAATAATTTAACTAGCTTACCATCTTGCAGAGGTATAATTTCTTTTGGCGCATTAGTACCAGTTAAAGTCGCACTAGTGGTTACTATCTCAGGGTAATGAATAAACCAGGTGCCAGCAAGTAGCAACAGTAAAATAAACGCAAAAAAAACTAATGCCCATCTAGCCATAAAACTCGGCTGTCGAGACAAAATCTCTTGCATAGGCTCACTACGTAATGGATTGTTAGTGATAACAGCTTTATTATGATTCTCAATATTATTTAAGTCTTGTTGCATTGATTACTATTAATTACCCAACTCTAATTGATTTTTCACCAACTCATAATAGCTACCCTTTAGTGCAGATAAGCTAGCATGCGTGCCTTGTTCTATAATACTTCCCTTTTGTAGCACGATAATATTATCGGCATGTTTTACTGTACTTAACCTATGTGCTACCACTACTACTGTGCGGCCTTTAAAAAAACGTTGCAGGTTTTCTGTAATTGCTTTTTCATTATTAGCATCTAACGCATTGGTGGCTTCATCAAAAAATAAATAATGCGGATTTTTATATACGGCTCTTGCAATTAGTAAGCGTTGCTTTTGCCCTTGGCTAATGCCTGTACCATCTGTACCAAGCTTTGTATTAAACCCATTTGGTAATGACTCTACAAAAGATAAAATATTAGCCATTTCTGTAGCAGCTAGCAATTGCTGATAGTTTGGCTGTTCATCGCCTACGGCTATATTTTTAGCAATAGTATCGTTAAAAATATAACCATCTTGCAATACTGCACCACATTGTTTGCGCCAAAAAGCCGCACCAAAATAGTTTAAACGACTTTCGCCTACACGTATCTCGCCTTCGTAATTGGTGTAAAATTGTAGTAGTAGTTTTATTAAGGTGGTTTTGCCGCTGCCACTTGTACCTACAATGGCTGTGGTTTTACCTTGCGGTATTAGTAAATTAATGGCTTTTAATACAGGCTCGTTACCAGCACCAGGGTAGGCAAAACTCACATCCTGCAAGTTGATGGTTGTGTTAGTGGGCAAGGTTTGTAAATAAGTTTGTGTATCACTATTCTCATCTGCTAAATTGTGTATGTCATTCAATCGTTCTAAACTAATCTTGGCATCTTGGCTGCTTTGCATAAAACCTACAAACTGTTCTATTGGGCTACTTAATTGCCCAATGATATATTGAATAGCCAACATAGCCCCTAAAGTCAACTGCCCTTTAACGACTAGTTGTGCCACTAAAAATGTAATTACCACATCTTTACCTTGGTTTATTAATAAAGCACCTGCTTGTTGCATTTGGCTATACGACAAGTTTTTAAAGCTCAGTTTAAAAATAGCTGTCTGTAAATTTTCCCATTCCCAACGCTTCAGTTGTTCTGCACCATGCAACTTTATTTCTTGCATGCCTTGCACTAGTTGTAGGGTGGCGTTATTCTCTTTGGCAGATAAATGGAAATTCTGATAGTTCAGCTTACGCCTAATACCTAAAAACAACCTTACCCAAGCAAAGTATATAATGCTGCCAATGGCAAATACAAAAAATAGTTGTGCATTGTACCAAAGCAATACGGCTGCAAAAATGAAGAAATTAACAAGCGAGAATAAGGTATTTAAAGCCGTACCAGTTAAAAAGCGCTCTATGTTTTTGGTATCACCTATGCGTTGTAATGTATCGCCTGTATGGTAACTATCAAAATAGCTAATAGGTAGTTTGGTAAGCTTAATCCAAAAATCTGATAATAAGGATAAGTTGATAACAGTAGAAATTTGCAGTAATAAACGACTTCGTATAAAATCTACTATTGTTCTACTAAATAATAGCATCAATTGTGCTATTAGTACAATGGTAATAAACTGTAAATTTTGAGTAGTAATACCCGTATCTACAATACTTTGGGTTAAAAAAGGAGCTACTAATTGTAGTAAAGAGGTAATTAATAGAGCCAAAAATACTTGGCTAAATTGCCACTTGCTATTACGTAAATATTGCAGAACCAAACCCCAATTTAGGCTAGTTTCTGTATCACCAGCTTGCTCATAAAATTTTGGTGTAGTTTCTACTAATAGTGCGATACCTACTGGCTCGCCAGCATCATTTACACTGCTAGCCCATTGTTGTAAAAATTCTGCTTTGGTATACTTAACCAACCCTTTTGCTGGGTCTGCAATGGTTACAAAATCTCGCTTTCTAAATATCCCACCTTTGGGGGGCGGCGGGGCTACCACAAAATGATTTTGCCCCCAATGCAATATGGCTGGCAAGTTGGCCTCTTGTAATAATTGGGTATAAGTCAATTGTACCCCTCTTGTTCTAAAGCCTATTTGTTCTGCCGCTTCTGCAATGCCTAGTAGGCTTACGCCATCTTTACCAAAACCTGCCGTATTGCGCATACCATCTGTACGGTAATGCTTACCATGATATTTAGCCACCATACGCAAGCAGGTAGGCCCACAATCCATGGCATTGAGTTGACGGTAGAAAGAGAAAGTAATTGGCATAATAAACTATTCACTCTATTTAATTGTTGGAATCCATAAATCAAGCTTACTCGAACTAGACGTTTTTTTTACGATACTTAAATAAACTCGCCTCGTTTTAAAAGAATCAATATGCCACAACAAATCATTTATTTTTATATAATCGCCTTCATAAAGTGTATTCTCTACTCCGCCTCGATTAATTAATGATGTACTAACAATTGTATTATACCAATTACAATTATAATTATAAGTGAAATTTGCAAAATCGAAATACATGCGCTTCCCTTTTATCCGTTTTTTTCCTTTAAAATATTGACTTGCTGAAATCCAAGGATTTAGGTTAAATAATTCGTCAAATCCAAGTGGCTGGACACTGCTTGAAAGTTGATTAATCATTATTGGAAGCTGAAAGGATATGACAGCGTTTTTATAATATGTACTTAGATTAGTTACTTTAAATTGTAGTGTATCAAAAATATGCTTATAGTTATTTGTGTCAATAATTGTTATTCTATCGTCTTTGAAGTTATTATTATTATTTTCATCTACAACCACAACAATTGTCTTGACACTTTTACTTACTCCGATAAGTATTTTAACTTCTGCATCTAATGTTGTATCAGGATAAGCAGCTAGTCCTGATATTCTAAAACCTTTTGACAATGCAATACTATCTTCTCTAATAAGCTTTAAACGACTATAGCGGTATGTAATTGAATCAATTTCATTCCTTTTCCATTTGTTAAATAAAGTTTGATAGTGATTGAAAGTGCGATAAAAAACAAAAGCAGTATCTAGCTTTAAACCCTCAAAAATTTCAGGATTATTTTTATTTATATACTCATGAAGTTGTAATGCGTCTCTTTGTTTTGCCTTTAGCAAGTAAGGTTTCAATTTTATTGTAACTATCTCTTTTGATTTACAAGAAAAAAGAATTAGCAATAGTATTAAACATATTCTCATGTAATAGAAATTAATTAACAAAAAAATCTGGGGGTCTTCCCCCCAGATACATGTTTCAAGGCTTAGAACCATATGATTCATAAGTCTAGCTAAATATTACGCACAAGATGTTGTTCCATTGCAAACAATACAGTCTGTTCTTGTCTCATGGTTAACACAGCTAGATGTTGAACCACAAATACAACCACCTGCATTACAACCGCATACTGCGTCACCATCAGAAATCAAATCTACCGGTCCATTTCCCCCTTTAACGTTTTGCATTTGTTCTCTGCTTAAAGCAGTACCAAAATTTTGTAACATAATTTTTAAGTTTGTGAAGCCGTAATTATATGGTTATAGCTTCGGTTAATTAAATTTAAAACCATTGTTTAACACAGCTTTACGCATTGGTGTTATTGGCGCTGGTCTATTACCATTTGCAACTAGTAATAGTAGTCCACCAGTTTCTTTTTAAGGACTATTTAAAAAGAAGGCATTTAGTATTTTTTATCACCACATAGACACAGTAGGCACATAGCCAATTGCTGTAATAGTTTAATTGCAGTCTTTACAAAATCTTAATATCAACAATCTACTGTGCCTATCTGCCTATGTGGTAAAATCCCTTTTAACTCAACAAATATTTTACATCTCCAATACTATATATCTCTGGCAGTTGGTAGCCATTAATAAAAAAGGTGGGGGTAAATTGTATGTCTATCCCTTCGCACCATACTTTCATGGCTGCAACCTTATCATTTTGTTGGTCTAGTATCTCACTACTCACTAGGTATTTCGCAGCAAAAGCTTCATAGTCTTTAATAGTAGCCCTATACCAATCATCCATTGCTTTACTAGCCACTACTTGCCCATGCAATTGTTGTAAAGCCAATAAATGTTTTACAGGTTTATTACGTTTGTCATCTGCTTCAATCGTTGCAGTAAACAATACTTGCACTTGTACATTTGGGTTATGGTGCAGTATGTCTTCTAATATTGGGTGCGCTTTAGCACAAGGCCCACAGTAAGGGTTACATACTTTTACAATGGTATTGGTGGCATTGGGATTGCCTAAGAGTATCCCTAAGCCTTCGGTAGTTTGGTTGATTTGTTTTTGCTTTACTAGCAAGCTCTCAAATATTAATGGGTTGGCTTTTAGCCTTGCTAGTTCTTTTGCTTTGGGTTGTAGGTCTTTATTTTTAAGAAGGCTTGGTTTTACCAAAATCCATATAGCTATGGGTACTAGAAATGCAAGTATAAATTGAGATACGGTAGTAACGGTAATACTTGTTACAAAGTGAAAACTAAAACCATTGGTAATACCTTGTAATAATAGTAATGCTTGTACTGTAAGGCATAATACACACCATTGCTTAGCTACCTGCCATTGGTAATACACACTAAATACAATATAAGGCAACGCCATAAAGTTCAATATGGCTAATACTGGCAAAGCAGCTATGCCAATAATTAACAAAGCGAAGTAACTACCTGTAAAATAGTAAAAGCCTATTTCACTCCAGCTCAGCCAGCCTAAAAATTTGGCTTGCTTTGAGTTGAGTATGGCATTACAGTTGGTTTTGCTACCTGCGGTACATATTTTTTGTAAGGTAGTATTGGTTTTGTCTACTTCGTACCATAGCAATAAGCTACTTACTATAATACCTACAAAATGCAACAGCATTAGCAAGCTGTAGGGCAATGCAATAGTAATATGATTATAAACAAAAGCAGTGATACCTAGTAAACCACCGCAAATTAGCAACCCAAACAATAGTAATGGTATTTTATAATGCTGTAACAATGCTTTGCGTTTTTGTTGGGCATAGTTGGCTTCACCTGCGTTTGGCTTTGCTTCTACCAATAAGGTTTTACCCGTCCAAATAGCATTAAATTCAGCTAAACTAGTGGTTACACTATTAGCAGCATCGCTACCATTGTAATAACTCACTGCATTATTATCAACTGCGTATACCGTTACAAAACTGCCACCTTTGGTAGTAGTATAGGCCATAAATGGCAAAGGAAATTCGGTAATACGTGCTTTATCAGCATCTATAGCCAATGCGTCAATATTAAACTGCGGCAAGGCATCGTGTATACTTAGTAAACTAGGGTAATCTGGATGTTGTTCAAGTGTTGTATTTATTGTACCGTTGGTTACTTTTACTTGCATACTTTTTAGTAACTGTATGGTTGCAAGTACTGGATTGGAATAGGTGGTTAAGTTTAGTAGCATATCGAAGTTATAATATTTTGATTATTGAGATTTATTTTAACACACCAAAAATATACATCAAAACATATACAAAAATGCAGTAGAACTACTGCATTTTGGGTTTATTGAAGCTTATCGATTTTCTCAAGTAAGGATAATGTAGGTATAGCAATTTTATTGGGGTATTCTATTTCAAATCTTTTTAGAGATTTATTAGCATAATCTAATGCCATTATTTTATTTTTCTTTAAATAGAAAAGTTCAGCCAAAAAATAATTAAAAACATATTTATCACTTAATAAAATAGCCTTTTTCGTTAAACTAATTACAGTATCAGTTATACGTCTTAAAGCAGTATTTGAACTGTCTTTGTTCCATAGAAATAATTGCGTAATATATTTATCTAAAAGCAAAGTATCGGATTTTCTCAAGTAGTAGTCAACCTCATCAAGCAGCTTTTGCTTAAATAAAGGTGATTCTATTGCCATATAATAATTAAGCGCTAATAAATCAATGTTTTGTACGTTGCTGAATAGCGAATCATATAAGTTGCCTTTTATTTGATATTGCTTGAGTAAGATTGAAAAATTATTATCCTCTTTTCTTCTATCGATAATTGTGTCTAATCGATATCTAATTGGGGACAAAATATATTTTGATAGGTCTTTTTGTTGTAAAATCGACTGGTAATTATCAATATGCTTATACACATATTGGTAGTACTTTTCAATCAAAGGGCTTGTTTCTTTAATTAAATAATTACCAATAGAATTAGACTGCTTTTCATCATCAGAAAGATTAACCCAAAGTCTAGCAAAAGCAGTATCTGCTTGACCATGTTTTCGTTGCTTCTTCATTGCTTTTGCATAGTCAAACAAAAGTTTTTTAGTTGGATTTATAGTAGTATCATATTGAATTTGTAGTAAATAGTTAGGATCTTTTTTAGGATTAATTGCGACCGTTAGTGAGTTTTCAAATGCCTTAATATTGGTATATCCAGAAAAATAATACAATAAACTATCTTTATTTGCGTAATTAAAAAATGAAGGGACACCTAGATGAAATTTCTTAATTAGATACATTGCTTGTTTAATAGAGTCTATATCCCACTTAACATTAATAAATCTACTATTCATAAATGCTACTAAGCTATCATTTCGGTTAAGTGCTTCCTCAAATGCTTTGCAAGGCGCACACCATTTAGCAGTGGTATAAACTAATACAATTTGTCTCGTCTTTTCTGCTTTTGTAAACAAATCATTGAGTGATGTATCATAATAATAAGCAACTTTTAATTTATCATCTACAGTTTGTGATAGCAACCTTGTACCAATAAATACCATAAAAAAAACGCAGCTTAAATAATTGTTCATGTCATTTTATTTGAACTCTTCAATAAAAAAGAGGTTGCTCTAAATTATTAGAAACAACCTCTTTAACTTTTTAACAAGACGTTCCAGATAGTACACACCATTCTTTAGCCCCGCCTGTGCAAGTTACATCGTAACTAGTGCATTTCTTTTCACCAGCATCACAAGTGGCATAACAATCACCTGCATCAACCATATCTATAGGTCTATTACCACCTTTTACCAATTTCATTTGTTCTCTGCTTAAAGCAGTACCAAAATTTTGTAACATGACTTTTAAGTTTGTGAAGCCATAATTAATCGTTATAGCTTCGGTTAATGAATTAAAAAAAGAAATTACATACAGCCAATTGTCGTAGTCAAACATCTGTATGTATAGTTGTTGCTTGGCTGTAATACCTACGTGTACCACAGTTGCCCCCAAGCTACCTTGCATTATCGGGCAAGTGATAATACTTGGCGTTTCAACACATCAAAAATATACACCAAAACATATACAAAAATGCAGTAGAACTACTGCATTTTGCCATTTTTAGCGTATTTAACAAAAATAAATGTCTCAATAAATAGATATATAGTATTTTGGTGCATCGTTTTTATTTCGCCACCTATTTGTTTATAAAACAAGCAGCTATGCATAAAACAATAAGAATAGCAATTGTAGATGACTATCAACCTGCAAGAGAAAAACTGATTAAAATAGTAAAAGAAATAAATGGTATTGAATTGGTAACTGTGGCAAGTAATGGTGTTGATTTTATACATACAATAGAAGCATTACCTAAACCGCCACACATGGCATTAGTTGATTATCAAATGCATCCTGTAGATGGTATAAGTGTGCTACACTACCTTAACTGTCACCATGCATCTATTAAATTGATTTGCATTACTGGTTATGATGAAACGACGGCTGCAACAGAGGCCTTTAGCGCAGCTGCAAGCGGCTTCATAACTAAAGTGGGGCTTAAATTAAATGTGAACCTATTAAATGATGCCATAGACACAATACTAAAAGGCAATATCTACATTGAGCAACATCCAACCATTAAGATTGATACAGTTACTGCAAAAGAACTAAAAGAACAATCATTAAATAGTATCAGCAAACAACAAATTACCAAAAGAGAACGCTTATTTGCTACACTCAATGCATCGTCACTTTCGTATAAAGATATCTCTACAACTCTGCATGTTAGTTTACGTACGGTAGAGTCAACTAGTTATAGGCTCAACAAAAAATTAGAGGCTAAAGGCAATAGGCTCACATTATTAAAAACTGCTTTGCTACAAGGTTGGATAAAACTAGGCAGTTTAAAAAGCAAGCATAAAAAAGAGTTGTAACATATTAAGTGTAATTAGTCTCATACAAGAAAACGCTTTCTCATCAACAATTATAATTTTCAAATCTTAAACACAAAGAACATGGCAAAATCAGTCAACAACGTTATTACCCACGGTTTAAGCGGTAAAGTAGGCGATATCATTGTATTTAGCCAACGCAATGGCAAAACAATCGTATCAAAAGTGCCTAAAAAATCATCTAAAGGCCCTACAGAAAAACAACAAGCCCATCTACGCAAGTTTCAGCAAGCTATTATTTATGCAAAAGGTGCTGTAGCAGATACTACGACGAAAGAGGCGTATGCAGCAGCAGCCAAAAAAGGCGAAACAGCTTACAATGTAGCAGTTGCTGACTTATTACATGCACCAGACATTGAATCTATAGACTTATCTAAATATACTGGCAAAGTAGGCGACACTATAGAAATAGTGGCTACAGACGATTTTGAAGTAGTAGAAATTACAGTAGCAATTTACAATGGTGATGGTAGCTTGGTAGAAAAAGGTAATGCTGCATTAGATGCAAATGGGCTAAATTGGATATACACAGCTACTGCAAAAAATGCTAGTTTAGTAGGAGATAAAATAGTGGTACAAGCCAGCGATATACCAGGCAATACCACTGAAATAGACAAAACTTTAGCATAAACAGAGCTTAGAGAAAGCATAGAGCTACCTTAGAGCGATGCCCGATAAAAGCCTGAGTAAAAAATTACTTAGGCTTTCTTATTTTATTATCATTTTCGCACCGTAAATAAATTATGTTTGTAGTATTGGAATGATGTTTTTACGTATGAACCGTCACTTACTTGTTATTTTCACGATGGCTTTGCTGCTTGTAGGTCGTTGTGCCCTTATTGCCCAACCGTATGCTACTATCGATTTAGATAAAGACAAACCCAAAAAATACGAGAACCGAAAACTGCGTTCTGAAAAAACAGGCAATAAAAAATTGACTGCCAATAAGCGTTTGTTTCAAAATGCATTTACGCATTACAACTACTACTTTAACGCCAATAATAAACTGAACGACATTATTACACGTTCTAAAGTGGCTTTTAAAGATGATTACACCAAATTGTTGCCTTTCTATAATTACTCTTTAGACGTTACGGCCGCAGAAAAAACTGAACTTGATTCGGTTATTTACAAATGCACTGCTGGTATTCTATTGCACGATTTAAGAAACGATTGGATAGATAATTTATATTTATTATTGGGCAAAGCCTATTTGCTGCGCAAAAACTACGATAGTGCAGGTTATATTTTTCAATACATCAACTATGCATGGGCGCCAAAAGATGAAGGTTACGACATTATTTTAGGTAGTAATGCTAGCAATACCAATGGTGTATTTACGGTTTCTACCAATGAAAAAGCTTCTATTTTTAAGAAAGCAATAAGCACAGCACCTAGCAGAAATGAGAGCTTATTATGGGAAGCTCGAAATTATTTAGAGCAAGAAAGAATTGGCGATGCCACAGGGTTATTGTCAATATTAAGCAGCGACCCAGTTTTTCCTAAACGCTTACAAACAGACTTGCACGAACTGATTGCGTATAACTATTACAAGCAAGCATCGTACGATAGTGCAGCATCGCATTTAAAAAGAGCACTTGACAATGCTGATGGCAGATTTGAAACCGCTCGTTGGGAATATTTATGTGGACAGATGTATGCATTAGCTGGTAAAAATGATGATGCTATTGATATGTTTGATAGAAGCATTACGCACACCACAGACCCTGTAATGGAGGTTTATGCAAGATTGAACTTTGTAGATTTAGCTTCATCTAAAAGAAACAATGGTATACAATCTAATTTACTAGAAATGTATCGCCTTGCAAGAAGAGAAAAATACATTGGCTATAGAGATATTATTTACCAAGTAATTGCTACGATTGAGCAAAGGCTAAACAATATTCCTAATACTAAATTAGCTTTAACAGAAGGCATTAAAAACGCCAATCCTGAAAATAGTGCATTAAAGCAAAAAAGCTTGCTAATGCTCGCTGATATTTATTACAACGAGAAAAAATATCCTACCGCAGCTAGCTTATACGATAGCATAGAAACAGCTTTATTGGCACAAAACGATAAAGATAGAGTGGAGAATTTGAAGCCATCGCTCAAGTTAATTAGCACCAATATTAGTACTATTGAAAAGCAAGATAGCTTACAGCATTTGGCTAATTTACCAGAATCTGAACGCAATACTTTTGTAAAAAAACTGGTGCGAAAGCTACGCAAAGCACAAGGTTTAAAAGATGATGCCTCTATTGAAGCCCTTGATAATACTGCCTTTGGTGCACCAACTGCACCTGTTGGTTTATTCGATAATAAGTCTGCCTCAGAGTTTTATTTTTCAAATACTTCATTAAAACAAAAAGGTTTAGCTGAGTTTAAAGCCAAATGGGGTGTTCGTCAAAACGTAGATAACTGGCAGCGACAAGCAGTTACGCAAAACGTAGCACCAAGTTTATCTATTGACGTTGATGACGTTGCTAGCAATCTAAATAAGGGTACAACTATAGAAGATAAGCCCAAAGACTTAAGCTTTGAAGGTTTAATGGGCGATATTCCTTTAACAGAAGATCAACTATTTGCCTCAAACTTAAGTATTGCCAAAGCCTATTTTGCCAATGGCGTAGCTTTTCAAAATGAATTACAAGACTACCCTTCTGCTATTGCTTGTTTCGATAGCTTGTTAACACGTTTTCCTAACGATGATAAGCGACCTGAAGCCATGTTGAATTTGGCATTTTGTTACAAGCAAATGAGCCAAGTAGTAAAAGCAGATTCGTTAAACAAATTGCTTAAAACAAGTTATCCTAAGCAAAAGTTCACCAATATTTTCGCTAACGAAATGACCTCAAAAGATAGTGCTAACGCCACCTATCAAAGCGTGTATAATTTATTTGTAGAAGGCAATTTTGAACAAGCAAAAGCAGCTAAAAAACAAGCTGATAGCTCATTTGGAAAGTCTTATTGGACACCTCAATTATTGTACATAGAATCTATTTACTACGTAAAGCAAAAAGATGATAGCACCGCTATCAATAGACTGCAAGATTTAGCAACAAGTTTTCCAAAGTCACCATTGGCAGATAAAGCCAACACAATGATAGATGTACTTAAAAGACGTGCAGAAATTGAAGCGCACTTAACTAACTATAACGAAGAGAAAAAAGAAGAAGAAGTTACCAAACGTGTAGATTTATCTGAACCAACAGGTATAAAACTAACGCCTGCAACCATTGTAAAAGTTGACAGTGTAAGTAAATTACCTGCTTTAGCTTCAAAACCTATCGACATTAAAATTGATACCAAACTAATTGTAAGCGATAACAAAACATTCCAATTTGTACCAACAGATGCGCATTATGCCACTTTAATTCTAGACAAAGTAGATGAAACCTTTGCAGGTGAAGTAAAAAATGCCTTCAACCGTTTTAATAGAGAGCGTTATGCTAGCACAAAACTCAATATTACGAATGTATCTATCACACCGCAGTATTCAATGATGCTAATTGGACCTTTTGCCAACGCAAGTGATGCGATAGATTATATTGATAAAACGAAACCATCTGCTGCTGGAAGAATTATACCTTGGTTACAAGCTAATAAATATTCTTTCTCAATTATTAGCAATAAAAACTTAGATATTCTAAAAACTGGCAAAGAAGTTGCAATGTACATGCAATTTTTAAAAGGGATTTTTCCAGATAAATTTTAGTTTAATACCCACAGAGTATGAATCGTTTTGTAAGAATATTTTGGCGCATATTTTTTGGTGGCTTTGCATTTGTAATACTCATTTTATTATTGGCAAATTTTGGCGCTTTGGGCGAAATGCCATCAATTGATGATATTGAAAATCCGACGGCTAATTTATCAAGTCAAGTGTATGCACAAGACGGTACATTAATGGGTAAATATTACCTAGAAGACCGTGTAAATGTTGAGTACAAAGACATTAGCAAGCATGTTGTTAACGCCCTTGTAGCTACAGAAGACGAACGTTTTTACAAACACAGCGGTATAGATGGTAAATCATTGTTAAGAGCATTTGTTTTTTTAGGTAAAGAAGGTGGTGCAAGTACCATCACCATGCAAACGGCTAAAAACTTATTTACCGATTATAAGCGTAACAAAGTAGTGCGTAGTATTCAAAAAATTAAAGAAAGCATTATTGCCATAAAACTTGAGCGCAATTTTACCAAAGAAGAAATAGCCACATTATATCTTAACACAGTACCATTTGGTGATAATGTATTTGGTATTCGTAATGCTGCAAAAACCTTTTTCCAAAAAGAACCTGATCGCTTAACGATTGAAGAAGCAGCCGTATTGGTAGGCATGTTAAAAGGCTCTAACCTTTACAATCCTAGAGTAAATCCTAAACAAGCTTTGCTAAGAAGAAATGTAGTGCTTGATCAAATGGTACGTAGCAATTATTTAGCGGCAAATGAAGCAGCTATACTAAAGAAAAAGCCAATAGAGCTTAACTACCAAAAGCTTGATGAAACAACAGGTCTTGGCCCTTATTTTAGAATGATATTGGGTGAAGAAATGAAAAAGTGGTGCAAAGAGCACAAGAAAAATAATGGCGATAATTACGACTTGTATAGAGATGGTTTAAAAATTTACACCACCATTAACCCTCGTATGCAAGTATACGCTGAAGAAGCTGTTGCAAAACATATGAGCTACATGCAAAAAATATTAGACAATCAATCTGATATCAAAACTGGCTCAGTTTGGAAAGACCATGCGAATATTTTAGAAAATGCCATGAAACAAACTGACCGCTGGCGCAATATGAAGAAAGAAGGTATTGACGAGACAGAGATTGCTAAAAGTTTTATGGCACCAACAAGAATGAAAGTATTTGCGTGGAACAATAATCGTAGAAAAGATACGGTAATGACGCCACTAGATTCTATTAAGTACCATCGCCAAATGCTTGAAACTGGTTTTATGGCAATGGATGCACAAAGTGGTGAAGTACGTGCTTGGGTAGGCGGTATTGATTTTAAAACCTTTAAATACGACCACGTTAACTTCAATACTAAACGTCAGGTTGGTAGTACGATGAAGCCTTTGCTATACAGTCTAGCAATTGAAGAAGCTGGCTTTACACCAAATACTACCGTATACGACCAACAGCAAAGCTTTGGTGCTTATGGCAAAGTACCTGCAACTACTAAAAGTTGTGGTGGTGGTGCTATGCCAATGAGTAGTGCACTAGCATTTTCTAAAAACTGTGCTACTGCCTACATTATGAAACAGCTTGATGGCACTGGCAATAATGCAGCTAAACGCTTTGTAGATTTCTTAAACAACAAATGTGGCTTGCAAACTAAAATCGAGCCTAATCCTTCTATTGCTTTAGGTGCTTGCGAAATTTCTTTGTATGAAATGATGCAGGCTTATAGCATGTTACCTGGTCGTGGGTTTAATGTAAAGCCAATGTTTATTACACGTATTGAAGATAGAAATGGCAATACCTTGCAAAGCTTTACACCAGTAAGAAGAGAAGTTATCAGCGATGTTACGGCTTATTCTATGATAAAAATGATGCAAGGCGTAATGCAATTTGGTACTGGTAGACGTATGTGGAGTTACGGTGTGAGTGGTGAAATTGCAGGTAAAACAGGTACTACCAACGACAATAGTGATGCTTGGTTTATGGGCTACACACCTCAGTTGTTATGTGGTGCTTGGGTTGGTTGCGATGATCGTTTTATACGCTTTAAGGCAACTGAAATAGGTCAAGGTTCTTCTGCTGCTTTACCTATTTGGGCTTATTTCTACGAAAAAGTACAAAACGATAGAAACATTGTTGGTATTGATCCAGGAGCAACTTTTGTAAAACCAGATGTAATGCCTAATGATATTTCGTTTGATGATTTTAACGGTACTACACCAGCTTTAGGCGCTGAAGGTGAAGATATGGGCAACGGTACGTCTAAAGATTATGAAATACCTAGCAATATTAAGCCAGAAGATATTGGTGCAGAATCACAAATAACACCAGCAGAAACAGATAAACCTGCTACTAAACCTGCTGAAACGAAGCCACCTGTAACCAAACCAACTACAACACCGCCTGCTAAACTACCTGACAATAAGGTACAAACGCAGCCGGCAACAAAACCACCAACTACACCAAGCAATAATCAACAGCCTAAAGCGGTAATGCCGCCTAAAAAGCCTTAGAAAATATTTTGCATTATAATTGTAGTAATCAAGGTCGCCTGTAAACTTATCAGGCGACCTTGTTATTTTTGAACTAATAAATGCACCAGCTTGAAAACAGTATTAATAATAGACGATGAAGAAAAATTACGTGGCCTACTAGCTAGAATTATTAAAGCCGAAGGCTTTGACGTAGTAGAAGCTGCTAACTTAAAAGATGGGCAGAGACAATTGGCACAAAAGCCAATAGATGTAATACTGTGCGATGTAAAACTACCCGATGGTAATGGTATAGAATTTATAGCTACCATTAAGCCCAAATATCCAAGTGTAGAAGTAATATTATTAACCGCCTATGGCAATATTGCCGATGGTGTACAAGCCATGCGTAATGGGGCTTTTGACTATATTACTAAAGGCGATGACAACCATAAAATTATTCCGCTGGTAAATAGAGCACTTGAAAAAGCGACATTACAAAAGCGTGTACAACAGCTAGAAGAACAAGTGGGCAAACGGTATGGCTTTGACAGCATTTTAGGCGAAGCCACCATGATACAAGAGGCTATAAACTTAGCCAAACGCGTAGCACCAACCGAAGCCACTGTGCTATTATTGGGTGAAACTGGTACAGGTAAAGAAGTATTTGCGCAAGCTATACATAATGGTAGCAAGCGAGCAGGCAAGCCATTTATGGCGCTAAACTGTAGTGCTTTTGGTAAAGAATTGCTAGAGAGCGAAATATTTGGCCATAAAGCCGGTGCTTTTACTGGTGCTTTAAAAGATAAAAAAGGCTTAATTGAAGAAGCCAACACAGGCACTTTGTTTTTAGATGAGATTGGCGAAATGCACATTGACTTACAAAGCAAACTACTGCGAGTACTAGAAACAAGCGAGTTTATAAAAGTAGGCGATACCAAACCTACCAAAGTAAGTGTGCGTATTGTAGCCGCTACCAACCGTGACCTACAGCAAGAGGTGAAAGAGGGCAAGTTTAGAGAAGACCTTTACTACAGGCTAAATGTGTTTACCATTGCCTTGCCTGCGTTAAGAGATAGACGTAAAGACATCCCTTTACTAGCGCAGCATTTCTTGCACATATTTGCACAAAAAACCAATCAGCGGATTGATGGCATGAGTGACGAGTTTTTACAACGCCTGCAACAGCACGATTGGAAAGGCAATATACGTGAGCTAAAAAACGTGATAGAACGTGCCGTTATCTTAGCCAATAGCCCACTATTATCTGTTGACAGCCTACCCTTTGATATGCAGCACGACACACCGCAACAGGGCAAACTACTCTCTGCCTTTGACCTTGCAAGTGTAGAAAAACTGCACATACAGCGTGTACTAAACCATACCAAAGGCAATAAAACCGAAACCGCCAAACTGCTAAATATTGGCTTAACCACGCTTTACAGAAAGATTGAAGAATATGGGTTATTTTAATACCGATTACCGATTGTTTTTGAAGGCATTGATTCTTGTATTAGCATCATATCTGTGGTTGTTAGTTCAACATTAAATGCACCTAAATTCTCTTCTAATCTATGAATCTTTCTTGTACCAGGAATTGCAGTAATGTCATCGTTCTGACTCAGTATCCAAGCTAAGGCTATTTGTGCTTTGGTTACCCCTTTATCTGTTGCTAATTGGTCTATAACTTCCACAAATTTGCTGTTTGCTTTAATTGCTTCGTCTGTAAATCTCGGATTGTTTAGCCTAAAATCACCAGCCTCAAAATCAGCTCTACTTTTAAATGCACCTGTCAAAAAACCTCTTCCCAAAGGACTGTAAGACACAAAGGTTATTCCAAGTTCTTTACAAACTTCAAACACTTCATGTTCTGGCTCACGGCTCCATAAAGAATATTCTGATTGGATTGCTGTGATAGGATGAATTTTATGTGCGCGCCTTATTGTTTCGGCATTAACTTCTGATAAGCCAATATATTTTATTTTACCTTCTGTAACTAAATCTGCCATTGCACCTACTATTACTTCAATCTCAACATCGGGTGCTTGACGGTGCATATAATATAAGTCTATTGACTCTGTTCCTAAGTTTAAAAGACTTTGTTCGCAAGCTTTCTTAATATATTCAGGTTGTCCATTAAGCCCAAGCCATTCACCATTTGGTCCCCTCATTACTGCAAATTTTGTAGCCAAAACAACTTTATCCCATTTGTTTTTGAATGCTTTACCCAATAGCTGTTCATTGCCCCCCCAGCCATACATATCTGCTGTGTCGAAAAAATTTACACCTAAATCTATTGCTTTATTCAAGGTATTAACGGATTCTGTTTCATTAAAAGAACCATAAAACTCTGACATACCCATACAGCCAAGACCTATTCGGTTTATATTCAGGGTACTGTTTCCTAATATTGTAGCTTGTTTCATTGTATTTCTGTTTTTTTAATTGGTACTAAAAAGTTTTGTAGGTTGTGTTTTGTGATGCGCTGCGGACTTAGGACCAAATCAAAAATAGACGCTATAGTATTATCAACAAAATAATAACGCTTGCTGCACAGCCATTCACGCAAGCAGGTCTCTTACCTGTTCGTTTTTGTTACTTAATTATGAAATACAAAATCTAACATTTAAAAAACACTCGTCGTCACCGTTTTTCTATCTATAATTGCTTTAAAAAATCTCTAATTGCGTGTTCAGTTTCTTTTGGATTGCAAAGGAAAACTTGGTGGTGAGAATGTCGTATTTCTTTAACCAGGCAACCTACACATTCTTTTTTGTATCGTTCTAATTCAACTTGGTAATACTTGTACCATCGCTTTGTACATTCTTCTGCAATCGCTTTATTGGCACTGTCTAGCAAAGCATATGTTCTAAAACGTTCAGCTGCTGTTGGTGCGTTGTTATATATTGCCAACGATGGACAATTGTTGCCTTTATAAGAAATCGTCTTTACTAATTTTAATACTTTATCAAATGCAGCAGGCAATGAATCTTCTAAAAAAATTCCACTTCTATCAAACTTACCAAACGTCCTCAGTTCGCCATCTGGAAAAGTAAAACGATGTGTTTTAAAGTAATCATCGTGCAGGTTTTTGAGGGTAGGTTTAAAATTACTGTCAGGCTGTGGTTGTTTTGGATATGGGGCTAATAAAGAATCAAAATTGCCTGCGTGGTCTAGTGCGGCATCAAGAAATACGGTTGCTAAAACTTTATCTGGAAATTGACGTGCAAAGGTTGATAGTTCATCACCAGCAATTGAATGACCAATAAGAATTACTTTTTTCAAACGTAAGCTGTCCATTACTTGTACAATGTCTTGCACCAAAGTATCTGTGCTAAAGCCAACATTTACACGTTCTGAATTGCCAAAACCACGCCTTGTAATGCCATAAACGTGAAAGTTATTGGTGAATTTTGGGGCAAAGTCTTCATATATATGTGGTGTATTTCCAAGCCCAGCCAAAAAGAAAATTGGTTTTCCATTTCCGCCCCAATCCAGTACTTCTAAATTGTTATTGCTAAAGCCTTTTACAAAAAATGTTTTAAAGTTTTGCTGACAATAAGCATTGGTTAATAATACCAAACAGAATATAATCGAGCCTATTTTTCTAGAAATCATGTTAAAATGTTTTTTTTAGATTTACAATCCCCATCAAAAATAACCGACAATTTTAATTACTACCAATCTTCATTTACCAAAACATATAAAAAAGCACTGTTTCATTAAATTTATCACTCGCCCTTTGCTTTATCACTTGCCCTTTGCTTTAGCAAAGGGGTAAAAGCATTTTATATATTGGCTTTAGCCACATAAAGCCAAGCATATTTTTGTGGCTAAAGCCAGTTATGTGTAGTCTTTCTCTCCCCGAGCTAAAGCTGTGGGGCAATTGATGCTCGCTGCGTATTTTCTAAAAAAAGCTACACCGTCTGATTTCTTAAAGCCTCACTTCACCATAAAGTAGCGCAAAACAAATCTGCAATGCCTCACTTCACCATGAAGTAGCGCAAAACAAATCTGCAAAGCTTCACTTCACCATGAAGTAACACAAAACAAACTTGCAAAGCCTCACTTCACCATGAAGTAACGCAAAACAGACTTGCAAAGCCTTATTTCACTATAACGTAGCGCAAAACAAGTCAGCAATGCCTCACTTTACCATGAAGTAGCACAAAACAAATCTGCAAAGCTTCACTTCACCATGAAGTAGCGCAAAACGAACTTGCAAAGCCTTACTTTATGGTAAAGTGACCTACATTTTTAGTGATATATTACCAATTACTTAAAAATGCATTAAAATTTAAAGATTGTTGTTCGATTTATTTGCATATTTAAAAACTCTTTTTAGTTTTATAGAAACAAATATTACACTATGAAATTAATTAAGTTAAAACACCCAAAACTAGACAATGCCGCTTTTTTTCAATTCTTAAAGCAGTTTGTAGCATTAACAAATAAATACGATGCTAGCAAACTAAAAGTAACTAAGGCTATGGCGGCACTTTCTGCCATTTTTGCTAGCTTACAAGCAGCGTTAGACAAAGAAAAAAGTAATGAATTGACCCAAATACTCAACAATCTTGACCGCCAACGTGATATACTGATTAATGCATTCATCAAGTTTTTGGAATCAATGACGGATTTTCCAGATGCAGCCATAGCTGCACAGGCTAAAACCTTGTTGCACTATGTTGATGGCTTTGGCGATAACATAGCCAGGCTAAATCAATTATCTGAAACCACTATTTTAACCAATATTGTAGATGGCTTTACCACTAATGTAGAGCGTAAAAATTCTTTAGCAGCACTCAATGGTACGCCTTGGATTACTGCCATAGGCACTGTAAATACTGACTTCGCCACCCAATATAGTAACCGTGTAACCGATGATAGCGCCACAAAAAATGTAGAAAGCTTTACATCGGTACGTAAAAAAGCATCGGTTTTGTACAATGCGCTAGCAGGCTTGCTAGAAAGCCGCTATGAGAGTGATAAGGCTGACAACTTAGATGTTTCGGTGTACGAAACTTGCATGAAAGACCTAAACGAACTAATTACAAAAGCAAATACGCTTGGTAATAGTGGCGGCGGTAGTGCTAGTAATAGCAACGATAATAACACCCCCAAATAGTAGAACAAGCGATATAGTTTCAAACAAAAGCCTCATTAAATTATGAGGCTTTTTTATTACAACTTGTTGCTTTTTAGTACACAAAAACAGACTTTAATAAAAAACTAGCTTCTACATTTTCGAAATTTCAATGCTCCATTCGCTGCCACTACCTATATGATAGTTGCCTGCTAGGCTTTCTTGATTTAAAGCTACTGATACCTGCATTAAGCTATTGAGATACAGTAATGGTTTACCTACAGGCACAGCGCTAAACGTAGCTTCGTATGGTACATCTTGCGAAAATACTTGTACACCATTGTGATACATTTTTACCCAAACTTTTGTACCATAACTAATATTCAATTGCTTGAAAAAATCAGCAGAAATATTCGTCCATACATTACCATACTGAATATCTAAAATAGAAATATTGCCTTTTAATTTTCCACCTTCAAAAGTGGCTTTTTGGTAAGGAATTTTTACAACTTCATTAGTTGGTAATAACTTACCTACTTGCGCCAAGGTAATAACACCTGCGGCTAATCTTGCAGCAGTAAAAGCATACACATCTCGCCCATGAAATGTATAAGATTGCTGCGAGCCATTTCTACGATTAACGACCTCATCAATTTCTCTACGCTCAACAATACCAAGGCTTTCAGCTATTAAGGTTAAGGTACCATTGTCTGGCGTTACAATAAAATGCCCTGTTTTAGTTTTTACCACTACCGACTTTCTTTCGCTACCAACACCAGGATCTACCACCGAGACAAACACCGTACCTGCTGGCCAGTAAGGAACGGTTTGCTCTAATCTGTATGCTGCTTCCCAAATGTTATAAGCTGGAATTTCATGGGTTAAATCATACAATTTCAAGTCTTTATTTACACCCATTGCTACGCCTTTCATAGCAGAAACAGCACCATCCTTCAAGCCAAAATCTGATTGAAATACCACGGTTTTATTTTGCGCAGCAACACCATTTACCAATAATAAAAATACACTTATAAGTACTACTAATTGCTTCATACAATACTCTGTTTGATATTAAAAAGCCGGAGATTTTTTCTCCGGCTAAAATACTATAATGCTAATTGCTATTAAAAATTAATCACCACTTTGGTAAACAAACGTAAGCCATTAAAGCCCATCTGTACAGAATCCCAAGGACCGCCAGATTCGTTGTCACCAGCCCAATATTTCGCTTGTTGATTAACACCTAAATCAGGATGTACATTAAACAAGTTATCAGCACCTAAAAATAGCGTTGCTTTTTTACCAATTTTGTATGAACCATACACATCGGTTACAAACTTAGCATTGTAATTAAACACTTCAGGCACATACACATTAGGGTCTGCATCGGTAGGTACCATTGGGTTAATACCAGAATAGTTAGGGTTGTCGCCAGCAGGGCTAGCACCATCACCAAAGCCCATTAAACGTATTTTACCAAACGACGTGATATGTGTACCAAGCCCTAATTTACCAACTGTATAATCAATGTTTAAAGTAAACTTAGCTTTTGGTGCAGATGCAATTAAGAACGCTTCTTCCCTATCGCTAAAGAATGTTTTTCTATTCAATTGAGTGCTATTTAATGCCGCAGGTACATGTATTTCATCAATGGTCATGTTCTGCATATTGCCTGCCAATAATACTTTCAAGCTTTTGTTACCCCATTTCTTGGTGTAATCTGCAACGATATCAACACCACAATTGGTGGTATTTACAGCATTTGCAAAAAACTGTGCAGTAGATACATTAATCGCATTTAAAGCATTGGTAAATGCAGCAGGTAAGGTAGGGTCGCCTGCGCTAAATAAGCCAGACAACACGACTCTGTCTTTTAATTTTACCATATAACCATCAACCGTAAAGGTTAGGTTTTTAGCAGTTTTCCAGCTAAAACCAACACTTGCGTTTACAGATGTTTCTTGTTTCAAATCAGGTATGCCAGCAGTTCTTGTAACGGCATCTTTGTTGCTTGCAATACGAGATTGCACTAACTGACCACCACTGAAAGAGGTTAAAGTATTGCTGAAATAAATTTGCTGTAACGATGGTGCACGGTAACCTGTACTTACCGAACCACGTAGGTTGAAATTGCTGGTAAGTTTATAACGAGAAGCTAACTTGAAAGTAGCAACTGCACCAAAATCTGAATAGTTTTCAAAACGTACAGCACCATCCAATAACCATTTTTTAGTCACATTTAATTCTGCGTCGCCATACAAACCAACGTTGTTTCTATTGGCAGCAATAACATCAGAAGGGCTAAAACCAGGGAAACCTTGAGAGCCAGCCGCTTGACCTAAGCTATTATTGTAAGCCTTGTAAGAAGCTTCCTCACCTGCGTAAATGGTGTATTTTTCGTAGCGATATTCAGCACCAAATGCTAAGGTTAAACCATTTGCCACTGTTTTAAACGACTTACTTACATCGAAATTCAACGTGTTTTGTAAAAAGTTAAAACCACCATCATCAAAGCGTGTTTTAGCTATAGAACCAATGATAGATGCATTATAAGTTTGATCACCATAATAATGAAAATCATTTCTACCTAAAGTGTTGCTTAAATCCCACTGCCAGCCACTTTTACCTTCGCCTTTAATACCTGCGGCAAATGAAATATCTGAGATATGAGTTTTGATATGAGGGTTGTAAAATGTATCTACATCGCCTGTTGATACCAACATGATATTAGGATCAAAAATTAATGAGCCATTCGCTCTTACAGGAAAACGAGACGGTTTAGCGCTCCAGTTTCTTGTATAAGCAAACGCATCTGATGCTTTGTAATTAACACCACCAAATGAATAGAAAGTAGTTTTGCCACTAGCACTTGTTGGTATTTCCATATTGTACATAGCGCCTGTGGTAGTAATAGAACCATCACCAAAAGCTCTACGACCAGTATTGGCAAATGGCAAAGCGTTAGGATTGGTTTGCCAGTTATCATTACCTACTTGTCTAAAGGTTTTACCTTGGTTGGTAAATGACACTGACACGTTGATAAAACCACCGTTTTTGCCAATAGCAGCGCCATTATTAGCTGAGAAGCTAAAAGTACCGCCATCAATTTTGTTGCCTGTGTAATATTGATTGGTTTTATTGAAGTTTAATGCATTGAACTTAGTATCGTAATAGCCGCTCCAGCCAGCATTTACAGTCAATTGTTCTACATTCTTCTTTAAAATTAAGTTGATAACACCTGCCATCGCATCAGAACCATATTGCGCAGAAGCACCATCACGTAAAATTTCAATTCTATCAACTGAAGCTTGAGGAAAGGCATTCAAATCTACACCAGAATTACCACGACCTCTTGTACCAAATAAGGCCACAAAAGCTGTTTGGTGACGACGCTTGCCATTAATTAATACCAAAGTTTGGTCTGGGCCAAGGCCACGCAACGTACCAAGATCGACGTGGTCAGCACCATCTGCACCACTTTGTTTGTTGTAGTTAAATGAAGGCGCTGCGTAGTTTAAAACCGATGTTAAATCAGCTTTTGCCGTAGGCGCACTTATTTGGTTAATATTAATCACATCAACAGGTACAGGCGATTCTGTTTTTACACGACCACCTTTTCTACTACCTACCAATACTACTTCATCTAAGTTGTCTACAGATGTTTCTAAACTTACGTTTACGGTAGCACCTTTCACCAAAACAGTTTTGGTTTTGTAGCCCACAGAACTAATCTCAATTGATTGATTCTCTGCTACTGCAATCGTAAAAGCACCATCTTTATTGGTGATGGCTTTTGCCTTAGTAGTTAATGACTTAACTGTGGCGTTTTCAATAGGTGTACCTTTGCTATCGGTAACATTACCACTAATTTTAGATTGCGCTAGTAATTGAGAGATACTAGACACCATGACCATTGCTATTAGCAACAGCTGTTTTGCTTTCTGCATATTTGCTCGTTTTGGTTAACGCCTCAAAGTAATTGAAAATTACTGGGCTTTTGTTTACTTTAAATTAACATTCGTTAGAAAATAAACAATCAGACCATGGAATTCTTAAAAAGTCAAACAAACAGATAAAAATTTAGCTAATATGGGTTAATGTGGTTATTTCTTAAACGAACCAAAATGCCACAAGTTTCCAGCAGGATCATGTACAAAACATTCGCTGCCCCAATCTAAATGTCTTACAGGAACAATCTTGGCTGTAGGATATTTACTCGTTAAATTTAGTGATACTAAATGTTCCCAAAAAGCTTCTACATCAGCTACTTCTACAAAAACCATGGTATTATCTACCCAGTCTTTTACATAAGTATCTTGCAGATAAAACGCGATGCTATTGGTTTTAAACAAGCTCATGTTGTGGAATAAAACCACTTCTTCAAAACCCAAATCTTTATAAAAATTACTTGATTCTACAAAGTTTTTAGACCCAATAAATGGTCTGATAGAAGCTGCATTATTTAGCATAGTGTCAATTTAAAGTTTTATAAAGTAATACTGATTTTCAAATAATAGCAAGAACTTTTACAATAGTATATAGTACAGTGTTAATTTTCTAAGTTATTTAAAAAGCTAGTAATTGCTGCTACATCTGCGGCAGTATTATCGTTCATAGTAGAGTGTGCTGCATTGTTTATAAGTGCAAATGTTGCATTTGGTATTAAGCCTTGGTAATACTTAACAGTTGAAGGTCTTGCAGCATCATATTCACCACAGCTAAGCAAAGTTGGCAGCGTAATTTTGTGCAGTTCTTTTGTTTTGTCATAACCTTTTAGTTCACCATCAGCCGAGAACTCTGCGCTGCCCCATATTTTACTGTACAATTTAGTACCGCTATATCGTATTGACGAATCGATATTATCATTCATTTTTCTGTTGTAAAAGCTTGCAAAATATTTATCAAGTGCTTTTTGATACAAACTAGAATCTGATACTTTACCTGCTTTGGCTGCTTGCAAAACCCTTTTAGATGTTGAATCTAAACTTGCTATTAGTGTATCTGCATCTCTTTCCCATCTATCGCTACTAAAACATGGGCTAGCAAAAATGAGGGCTTTTGGTTGTTGTGGTTGTTGCAAATAATATTCTAAAGTTAGTATGGTACCGTATGAATGACCATACAAGTAAAACTTATTGATGCCTATATGTTGTAGCAATGCTTTTAAATCTTCTAGTTGTGCAGCCACCGTCATTCTAGTGGTATCATCTAGCTTGCTAGACCTACCGCTACCAAGTTGGTCGTACACAATTACTGGCCTGTCTTTACTCAATTCTGCTATAAGCGATGTTAAGTAATAACTTGGAAAACCTGGCCCACCATGTACCATTACCAGCGGTGTTTTGTTGCCGCTACCTACTATTTTGTACCAGATATTACCACCTTTTACAGGCAGTAGGTATTCGCCTTCTGTCAATGGTTGTTGCTTGCAGCTAGCAAATGCAAGACTTAACAATAGCAAGTAGGTTAGTTGTTTTATCATGGTTGTGCGATAATTGTTGTATTAACTTCTCAATATTTTTTCCATGGCTTTGCCTTTGGCTAGTTCATCTATTAGCTTATCCATGTAGCGTATTTGCTGCATTAACTTGTCCTCAATATCTTCTACCCTGTAACCACAAATTACGCCTGTAATTTTGCTTGCATTGTCATTTATATGTGGTGCTTGCGCAAAAAAAGTTTCTATATCTGTTCTTTCGTCTAGTTGTTGTTGTAGCCCTTGCTGCGTGTAACCTGTAAGCCAGCAAATAATGGTATCTACCTCGGCTTTTGTACGACCCTTTTTCTCTGCTTTTTGTACATAGTGCGGGTACACACCTGCAAAAGCCGACTTAAATATTCTTGTGTTATTCATACAGTAATGTTTAGGGAAGTAAATATAAAACCAAGCAGTAAATAGTTACTATAAACCCATTTTTAAGCATCACGTTTTAAAACATAATGCAGCAATACAATACCATTATTAAAAGGCTTGGCAGTATGTAATACTAGTTGAAACCTATCTTCTAGCAAATCAAAAATACGTATGCCTTTACCTATCATTATTGGCATTACTAGCAAGTAAAACTCATCAATATGCCCACCTGCAATTAATGCCGATACAAAGCTAGCACCGCCATATACCAATATATTTTTACCAGCAGCTTGCTTTAGTTGGGTAATGGTTGCTTCTAAACTACCCTTTGCGAGTGTTGCATTTTTACCAAATGGTTCAGTAAGCATATTGCTAAAAATTACTTTAGGCAGGTTCACCATTTTTTGTGCAAAAGCTTTTTTAGGATGGTCAGCAGGAAATTTTTCAAAATGAGGTATAAAACCCTCTGCCATTTTTCTGCCTATTAGCAAGGTATCTGCATTATCAGGCAAACTATCTATGAATTGAAACACTGCATCATCTGGCGGCACGCCCCAATCTTCCTCGCCATTTGGGCTTGCTACACAACCATCTACCGATATGCGCATTTGCAAAACAACTCGTCTCATACTAGTATTATTAATGCTGCAAAATAATCAACACTATTGGTAATAATAGTTGGTAATTACGACTTTCTAAAGGTTGAATTGCGACAAGTTTTTTGTAGCCACCTACTCTATCAATTTCATCAGGGTTTTATCTTTTTTATCTTTTGCAGGCCTAAAAAATTCGTAGGTGCTATTGTAGCTTTTCGTCCAGCCAATGCACCAGCCATTTATTTGGTCTATAAACAATGGATTGATATCTCTATGCGTATCTAGCATAATACTGTTTGGAAACACCCGCCTTGCTTTGTCTTCTACCTCTTGCCTTTGTGCCAATGAATTATACAAATCCCACGCACCAAACAAATGCAGCATTTCATGCACAATGGTAGCTTCGTTTAAGGTACTACTAGCAGTTGTTTCAGAATACAATACTGCACCTTCTACAAACCTTGCGTTGTTGGTATCATCGCTATAAGCAGGCTGTGCATAGCTTCTACCGCCTCTTTTTGCAAATACCAATACCACCACATTATCTACTGCTTCTGCTTTTTTTACTGAGTCGTAAAAGTCTATGGGTCTACTATAGCCAATTGTATTTAGTACTAGCTGCACCCATAGTACATTTAGCTTCGATGGTTCTTCTGCCCTTTCTATTTTGGCTACCTTAATATCATTGTCTAACCCAATGGTTGAAGTGGTAAACGATACATCATTTACACCCCAATATTTACTGCCTTGCCTAATAATCCATTGATAACTATGGTCTTGCATGGCAAGTATGCCCTGCTTGTCTTCTTTTTTCCACTCATGCTTACCAGCAGATAAAAAGCAATTAATCACTTTGGTTTTGCCATGCAAACTTTTAGCACTGCCGTAAAATAAATTCGGTCTGTTATTATCATACGTATACTGACCACAAGCCTGCTTTGCTGCAAGGCATAGTAGCACAATAAATAAGCAAAAGGTTAATGGTTTCATACAAATACAAGCTAATTAACTAACTAAATTTAAACCTCTTTTAAACAGTTAAGCTTTACAAGTTCGGCTTTACAGCCGCACCTATTAACGATACATCTACCAATTCTAGCGATAGCACCATGTTTTTAACTGCTTCTTTATACGCTTTAAAATGTGGTGTGGTGATGTGGTGCTGATAGGCCGTGGTATCGGTATAAATTTCTAGTATGGTAATGCTACTTGGGTCTTTTTTATCAGCCACAGCATAGTAAGTAAGCACACCGGGTTCTTGCGCAATAGCAGTTGTCATTTGTAGTTTCAATGCTGCATTATAAGCGGTTAATTGTGCCGTATCTACTTTTATTTTAGCAAGCCTTACCATTTGGTTTGTTTGCTGTGCAAAAGCTGTTTGCTGCCATAGGCAGATGGTTAGTAGAAGTATAATAAAACGAAGTGGTTTCATGTGGTTTGTTTTAATTGGTTTCAGTAGTTCTTTTCTTCAATCGCTAATAATTTAATTGCGCAACAAAATACTTAATACTTACCCTTAATAAGCTTCTCGCTTTACTTCTACCTTTTTACCATCAAGTTTTTCAATTACTTGCACGTTGGTTTTTCTAGTATAGTACCATTTAATAAAGTCACACTCACTATTAAAATCTTTGGCTGTTTTGCCATCTACCGATGCCACAGTTTCACTAATGGTAAAATTGCTACCATTTGTTTTTGCATCTAACATTACACTGCTTACTATTAGTTTATTATCCTTGAGCAATAAATTTACTGGATAGCCTTTTGTAAACGTATGGGCATTTTTAAGCTGTAAGTAGTACTTCTTGTCGCCATTGTTTAGTAGCACTTTATCGCACAAGCCACTAAAAAAGCCCACGCCTATTTTAAAGTTGGTATTGTCTTTAAAATCTGCAGGTAATTGATAATAGCTGCTGCCATTAATGTTAATGCTATCAACTACCAATAGTTCAGATAAAGCAGGCTTAGATAAGCCTGTAGCACCAAAAGATGATGACCACTGAGCCGTTACTAACTGCTGTTCTTTTTTGGTAATTAGTAGCTGCTTTATTGCATCATCTGTATTTGGTACTGTTAATACACCTGTATAACCAATGTCTACAAGTACATCATTAAAGTTGATGTTGTTTAGGGTAAGCTTTATGTGCGGTGTATTGTACTCGTACTTTACAGGTATAATGGTCATGTCACTACTTGGCTCAAATCTTTTTTTAGACACCCTAATTATCATGCGCTTAAAATCAATTTCCCAGTTCAATTGTCGTATCACATCTGCACCTAGCAAATACAAATCCATGCAATACAAGTATTGCATATCGGTGATAGAAGCCCTTACATCATCAAACGTAAAACCGCCGATTGTAAGCTTTTTAGTAACGCCACTTTGCAAGTAGGTAATTACTTTATTCGCATCTATGATGCGCTGCGACGACTGTTTTCTTTCTATACCATTAGTCTGCACATTCTTAGTATTGGCAATGCCTTCTGCTGCGCCTGTATCAAAGGCAAAATCAGTTGCCACGCCATTTAGCTGCCCTTTAAATACCAATAGTTTTTTCTCTAGCGAAAAAGGAAATTCATACACCTCGTTTTCTTGCCCATCGCACATGGTACACAAGAATAAAAAAGACGCAACGCATAACAATACTTTCAGTTTAGCCATTTTATTACTTAGATTTAGTGTTAGCTAGCCAACAAGCAAAAGGCTTGGCTTATGTGAAAAATGAAATTGGATGAACTATAATACTCGTCTATTTTTCGTTTTTATCAATTTCCAGACTAGCGCAGGTTTCTGACCTGTGCTGTATGTTATTTAGTTTTAAATATTCTAAATGTATGTTTTTACCTCTTAATTAAACACAATCAAGTGACGCTTTAGCAAACTAGCGCAGGTTTCTGACTTGTGCTGTATGTTACTTAGTTTTAGATATTCTAAATGTATGTTTTTATCTCTTAATTAAACACAATCAAGTGACGCTTTAGCACTGGTCAGAGACCAGCGCTAGTGGTATTTATCTTTCGTACACCTGTGGTGAAGACACGTACCACCGCTGGGAGGTTTTACCAAACCGATGCAACCATGTTTTTGTCTTTCTTAATCAAATCTTTTGTCTGTAATTCAAGAGTTTTAATTATTGTAACATCTGATTCAAAACCAAAAAGTCTGCTCATTCCTGTTTCTCTTGTTTGGATTAAGATTTTCATTTTATAATGTTTGCCATAAGATGCCTTTTCTAGTTTCTCAATTGCATCTTCTATCGTTTCATATTCGCCTTGAATTTTCACTGGAACTGGCATACCTTCAAAATGGTCTTTTAAAAATCCGTCAATTCCACTATTTCTTTGTACTGGAAAAGCATTTATGTTTTGTAAAATGGCTAATTCTTTTTCAGTTTTCTCTTGATACTCATTAGCTCCTTTGTTTAAAAGATTGGATTCAGAAATTATCATTTCTTCTAATCTTGAATTTGCAAGTTTAACTGCATCCTTTGAAATGTCAATTCCTATAAATTGTCTATTTAATGATTTTGCAGAAACACAAGTTGTGCCGCTACCGCAAAATGGGTCAACAACCAAGTCATCTTCATTAGTAACGATATTTAATATTTGATTAAGCAATAAAACTGGTTTTTGGGTTGGATAACCGGTTCTTTCTTTTGCTTTGGGATTTAAATATGGAATTTCCCAAACATCAGAAAGAGGAACACCTTTTTTCTCTTTGCCTAAAATCACATTTCCATTTTCATCTTTTTTATAAACAGATTTTCCATTTTCATTACGCTCTCTGTCTTGTAATATTTGGTCAAGATTTGTTGTTGATGAATAATCAGTATAAAGCGTATTGAATTTAAAATTTTGTGTTTTCGAATAAAAGAAAATGACTTGATGAGCGTTAAGTAGTCCTTTTTTGGCGTTAGACCATCTTTTGTATGACCAAATAATTTCACTTTGGAAATTTTCACGTCCAAAAACATTGTCAATCACAACTCTAATATTGTGCGATGCTGTTTTGTCGCAATGTAGAAATACACTTCCAGTATTTTTTAGTACTCTTTTTGATTCTATTAAAACATTTTCAACAAGTTCTAAATACTCTTGAATAGAATTAAACTTGTCGTCAAATTCATAAGTTTTTGAATTGTCTTTATTCGTAAGACTATGTTTGCGTTGCGTAAAAAAAGGTGGATCGAAGTAAACTAAGTCAACTTTGTTGGCTTCAATTTCTTTGAGTTTTTCAACACAATTTCCATGGTAGATTCTATTAGTTTCCATTTGCGGGTGTTCTTTCGTTAGCAATTTGTGTCAAAATAGCTTTTAAGTCAACACCTGTATAAGCTTTTAAATAATCCCAAGCTTCATCACCACCATAATATTCTCCATCCACACCTGCGTAAAGTGTTTTCAAGGTTTCTTGGATTCTTATTGCTTGGTCTCTTTGAGGATAATAAAACATTACCCTAATTGGTTTGTAACTGTGTTCTCTGATTACTTTAACTCTTGTATGTTCTTTAGTTATATGATCGCCGTCAGTAGTTGCATCTCGCCACTTTACTTCTATAGCGTCATTTCCATTTAGAAAATCAATCTCAAAAGTTTTTGGACGCTGACCTATCGTGTTTTCAATTTTGGTCTTTACACCTTCTGGGAATTTGAAATTTAAACATAAAGTTGCTGCTTCTTCGAGAAATGAACCTGCATACTTATAAAGAAAACGTCCTGTGTTTTGATACTGGTCTATAAGTTGTCCTTCTTGTAAAGAAATACCCAAAACACGATAAATAAGATAATGAGAGTTGTCGTCAGCTTTCATAGCTTCTGTTCTTGCCTCAATTTTCCCTTTCAAGTTTGTAGCGTAAGCTTCAGCTAAATTCTTTATACTTTGTATTAATTCGTCCATAGTTAGAATTTAAACGCAAGTTACGGCTTGAAGGTAGTTTATTAACACCCTAATAGAATTTCTATAAGGGATAATGGAATAGACTATAATATTAAATGTATCTTATTTTACCGAACTTACTTCAGTAAATCTATAAAATCACATTTCATAAAAAAAGCCACCACTAGCCTATCCTCACTAGCAGTGGCTTTTAGTTATTATTTCTTTCCCCTAGCCTACTAATTCAAAATCTTGTTCTAGCAGCACCCCATTTTCTATGGTAATGTTTTGGCTAAAGGGTTTATAGTTTTTGGCAGTTATGTTTACAAGGTATGGCCCTGCGGTTACACCACCTATTTGGTACAGGCCATCGGTTTTGGTGCGGTTGGTGCGTCGGCGGCCTGCTTCTAGCGGTAGTAGTTCTACCACGGCGCTTGCTATTAGCTTGCCCTTACTTTGTACCTTGCCTTTTATGCCATTTAGCTGTAGCGTTTTACTTACTTTTTGCTTTAGGCTTGTCATGGTGTAGTCAGGCAGTTTTACAGGGTCGGTGCTTTTAAATACACGTTTGGCTTTGTCGCAAATGTCTAGCAGGCTCGCCCAAAAATCGTTAATGGCTATGTGGTTATTCTCTATCAGGCTTTGCTTCTCTCTTTGAAGTAGTGCCCTAGCGGCTTTAGTGTTTACAATGGTATCTTGTATGCTTTGTAAAGCGGTAATATCTGTAGGTTTTAAGCCTTCAGTAGTAAGGGCTGCGTTGTTGTCTTTTACCACTTGTAGCAATATTTTTAGCTTATCGGCAACGGCTTCTACATCGCTATTATGGTTGGCCTTGCGTATGGCCGATATACCAAAATACGCTGGCGCAACCGTTAAGCCTTGGGCTATATTTATATAGCCTTCTAAAATATCTAGCAAGCCTAGCAAGGGGTTTAGAGATGTATAAATGTCGCTAGTTTGTTTGGCTATTTTACCCGTTATCAATTGCGGGTTTATCAGTTGGTTTACAGCCGCATGGTCTGTTTTTAACTTAGCCAATAATGCCGCATTGTACTTGGTGTATTTGGCAGTAATAAGCGCTAAGTCTCGCTCAAAAGCGTCTATTATAAACTTGCCAATTGGTGTTACCTCTTCAATTTTTACCGTGATAATCAATGGTGTGGTTGCCATAATAGTAATTTTTAGACTAAGATAATTATTACCTTATTTCTTGCCGAACTACACATTATGTATTTATCCACAGATTATTAACTATAAATGTGTAAGCAATTGTTATTACAACTACCTAAGTAGTGCAGTTAATACATTTATAATTCACAGACAGATTGTCGGGCTTTTAAGACCTCTTGTCACCATTTTAGGAAGCGTACCCGAGTCTTTAGAAGCTGTACCCGACTATTTTGAAAGTAAACCCGAGTGTTTTAGAGCATTACCCGAATCTTTTGGAAGTAAACCCGAGTGTATAGGAAGCGTTTTAGAATATTTTGGATACTTACCCGAATATTTCAGAGCAAAATCCGAGTGTTTCAGAGTTAATTTGTGGTATTAGTTAGGTAATTTTACCACAAAGGGCGCAAGGGTTTACCATAAGGAACACAAAGGCAGTGTTTTGTTTGATAATTTCTTTGCGGTTAGAGCATTTTTACCGCAAAGGACACTGAGTTTTTGTCGCAAAGGGTACAAAGTGAGAACTATTCTTGGCGTTTTCTCTGCGTAACCCTTAGCGCTCTTTGCGGTTAAAACTGTGTTTTTTGTGGTGAAAAAAATTACAACCGTATTAGTAGCTATTTCACCTTAATCATAAACACAGCAGGTACAGGTCTTTGTCCTTCTTTGTCGCTTACTTGTATGGTGGGCTTGCCATTTACTAGTAAGCAACTACTACCGCCACCATCTAGGTTTAATGCTTCGGTACAGCCAAGGTCTTAAAGCAGTTGCGCTTCTTGGGTAAGGTTTACCCCTTCGGCTATATTGGGAAATCTGCCCTGTATACACATTACTATCAGCTTACCATCCTTAGTATAGCCCATACAAGTGCGTGGGTGCTTATCAGTAAGCCCGGCTTTGCCGGCAAATTTTAGTTCTTCGTTATTACTTATTTGTATGTTGCCATGTTGCAGCAATACAGGGCCACCACCTACGGCAGTTTGCATTTTCCATTTACTAAAACCAGTGGTTGGGTACACAAATTTGGCGCTACTATCTTTTACAGGCGGCAGTGCTACTTGCGATGCGTAAGGTATGGGCTTGCTACTATCAGTATATAGCCAAGCCACATCGGCCTTGCGCTTTTTGCTAATGCCTATGGCACTTGCAAAAGCATGGCGGTAGGTAAATGTATCTTTACCCTTGCCCACAATAGCCGCATTATTATAAGCCAATAGCTGACCATCGTTCATTACTAGGTTTAAATTGCTATTGTGTACAAATTCGAAGAAGGTACAGTTAACCACAAGCAGCGGCTCGCCTTCTGTTTCAAAATATTGACTTGGTGTAAAGCGCTTGCCATGGCCTATTTGCGCAGCAAAATCAATGGTTTTATCATTCAGTTCTGCCGATACATAATAGGCAATATTGGGCTTGCCATCAATACTATCGTGGGTATAATATACATGCACAGATGGCGGCAAAGGGCCGTAAAGGCTGTCTACATTTTGCCAGCGTACTTGAGCTGTGCTATTAGTGGCAATAATTATCAAAGCAAAAGCAATGAATTTGTACATAGTGTTGTCTTATGAGGTAGCAAGCTAAGGAAGTGCTAGCAGATTTAGAGATATTGGCTCGCAGATTTAGATAAGTTAGCTCGCAGATTGCACTGATGACACAGATTTTATTTGATAAAATATCTTAGATGCTAATAACAGAACTTGACAAATCAGCGTAAATCCGCGAAATCTGCGAGAGACTATATTTGGTATTCAGCGGTTTCGGCGAATTCTGCGAGAGAAACATTTTTTTATCAGCGTAAATCCGCGAAATCTGCGAGAGCTACCCTCAAAATCAACAAATCATTAACTATCCATAAACCATCTTACATCTGAAACCTTATATTTGTAAGCACAACTAGAATAAGACATGAGCGAAGAAAGAAGTTTGAATTTTATTGAAGAAATTGTTGAAGCGGATTTAGCAAGCGGCAAACACAAAAGCATTCTTACCAGATTTCCACCAGAACCCAATGGCTACCTACACATGGGCCATGCAAAAAGCATTTGTTTAAACTTTGGCCTAGCCAAAAAATATGGCGGACAAACCAATCTGCGTTTTGATGACACCAACCCTGTAACAGAAGATACCGAATACGTAGACAGCATTAAAGAAGATGTAAAATGGCTTGGGTTTAATTGGGCCAATGAACTATACGCATCTGACTATTTTGAGCAATTATATGGCTTTGCGGTTGACCTGATTAAGAAAGATTTGGCTTATGTAGATGATAGTACGAGTGAAGAGATTGCAGCACAAAAAGGTACACCTACACAGCCAGGTGTGGCTAATATTTACCGCAGCAGAAGCATAGAAGAGAACCTACAATTGTTTGCCGATATGCGTGCAGGCAAGTATAAAGACGGTGAAAAAGTGTTGCGTGCTAAAATTGATATGGCTAGCACCAATATGCTACTACGTGACCCAATTATTTACCGCATAAAACACGCCCACCATCATAGAACTGGCGATGCTTGGTGCATTTACCCGATGTACGACTTTGCCCATGGCCAAAGCGATAGTATAGAAAATATTACCCACTCAATTTGTACGCTAGAGTTTATACCACACAGACCAATGTACGATTGGTGTATAGAAAATTTGGGCATTTTTCCATCTAAGCAATACGAATTTGCACGCTTGAACATGACTTACACCGTAATGAGTAAGCGTAAGCTGTTGCAACTAGTAAATGATGGGCATGTGACAAGTTGGGATGACCCACGTATGCCTACCATTAGTGCCATGAGACGTAGAGGTTTTACCCCAGAAAGCATTAGAGAGTTTTGCGACAAAATAGGTGTAGCAAAAAGAGAGAACTTGATTGATTTTGGCTTGCTAGAATTCTGTGTACGTGAGCATTTAAACAAAATAGCACAGCGTAGAATGGTGGTGTTTGATCCATTAAAAGTTACCATATCAAACTACCTTAACGAATCTGAAACACTAAGCAGCGAAAATAACCCTGAAGATGAAAATGGTGGTAATAGAGCCGTACCATTTACCAGAGAAATTTATATAGAGCGGGAAGACTTTATGGAAGTAGCGCCTAAGAAATACTTTAGACTTGCACCGGGGCAAATGGTACGTTTAAAAAGTGCCTACATTATAAAATGCGATGACTTTGTAAAAGACACAGAAGGTAATATTACCGAAGTAAGATGTAGTTATATACCAGAAAGCAAAAGCGGTAACGATACAAGCGGTATTAATGTAAAAGGTACGCTACATTGGGTAAGTGCAGCTACTGCCCTACCTGTAGAAATTCGCTTGTATGACCGCTTATTTACCGAAGAAAATGTAGGTAACGCAGAAGGCGATTTTAAAGATTATATCAATCAAAATTCGCTACAAGTAATAGCCAAAGCTTACGCAGAACCTGCACTTGCAGAAGCAACATTGGCTGACCGTTTTCAGTTTTTGCGTAAAGGGTATTTTTGTTTAGATAAAGATAGCACTGCCGATAAACTTGTATTTAATAGAACGGTAACGCTAAAAGATACTTGGGCTAAGGTTAACCGCTGATTCGTTTGATGAGAATGATTGCCATGATTTTTTGTGGCACTTATAAATATGAATATTGTTGGTATATTTGGTGTAATAAATTTTTGAAGATGGCACTAGTAATTTCTGAAATAAAATTATATGAACTACTAAAAGCTAAGCTTGGCGAGAAAGAAGCCGAGGCTTTTATTGAAATCATTGAACATAAAAGTAGATAGTAAATTGCAAGAAAAAACAAACGTATTTGCAACAAAAGAAGATTTGGCAAAAGTTGAGGGTAAATTATTATCTACAATTAGTGATGCAAAAGTTGATCTAATTAAATGGTTAATTGCAACAGCCATTACTATTGTTGCTTTAATTATTTCATTTGCAAGATTAAGTCACTAATCATCAAATCATATTTTTGTAACCCGTCTGATAATAACAAACAGACGGGTTTTTATTTTATCCCCATGCTACTAGAAAGATTTAAAAAATACACCGCTGACAACTTCAACTTATCGCCTACGCAGCATCATGTATTGCTAGCCGTAAGTGGTGGTATAGATAGTGTGGTAATGGTAGACTTGTTTGCAAAAGCTGGTTTTAACTTCACCATTGCGCATTGTAATTTTCAACTACGTGGTGCAGAAAGTGACAGAGACGAAGCATTTGTAAGAGAGCTTGGTGTTAAATACGGTAAAGAGGTATTAGTAAAGGCATTTGATACAGTAGCTTATTCAGCCAATAACAAACTATCTATTCAAGTAGCTGCAAGAGAACTGAGGTATGGGTGGTTTAAAGAACTAGTCGATAGACCACAGACAACAGACGATGGCTTGCTGTCGACCGTCGACCGTCGACCGTCGACGGCTTTTGTTGCTACCGCTCACCATGCTGATGATAATATAGAAACCTTATTGATGCACTTTTTTAGAGGCTGTGGCATTAGTGGTTTGCATGGCATTTTACCAAAGCAAGGGCATATTATCAGGCCATTATTATTTGCCAAAAGAGCAGAGATTGTGGCTTATGCAGCCGAACAAGGTTTAACTTGGGTTGAAGATAGCAGTAATGCTACCGATAAATATTCACGTAATTACATTAGGCACCAAGTAATGCCTTTAATGCAGACCATTTACCCAAAAGTGGAAGACAATTTGCTAGGCAATATTGAGCGCTTTAAAGAAGTAGAAATGGTGTACAACCAAACCATGAATAGCATAAAAACTAAGTTGCTAGAAGTAAAAGGCAATGAAACACATATACCTATTTTAAAGCTAAAAAAGCAGCAGCCGCTGCGCAGTATTGTGTACGAAATAGTGAAAGATTTTGGCTTTGAAGCCACACAAGTAGATGAAGTGGTAAAACTATTAGATGCTAGCAATGGCAGCTTTATGGCTTCGGCAACGCACCGTTTAATTATTAATAGAAATTGGCTCATTATTGCACCAAAGCAAGCCGATGAAGCCACCAATGTGTTGATTGAAACTGGTACGAATGAAATAGTGTTTAGTGGAGGTAAAATAATATTAAGCAAGTCAACAGTCGACGGTCAACAGTCAACAGATAAAGCCATTGCAACGATTGATGCAGATGCGATTACTTACCCATTATTATTACGCCCTTATAAAACAGGCGACTACTTCTACCCTTTGGGCATGACAAAGAAAAAGAAGCTAAGCAAGTTTTTTATTGACCAAAAATTATCTAAAACTGAGAAGGAAAATGTTTGGGTGATTGAAAGCGACAAACGGATAGTTTGGGTAATTGGCCACAGAATTGATAACCGTTTTAAGCTTAAGCCAAGCACTAGAAATATGTTGACAATAAGTTTGGTTTAAAACACTTATTGCAACATACTTTTTATTAAAAGATGCATTATTCTTATTAAGTAAGCTTATATTGTTATTAAAACAACAATAATTTTTATTAAAACGGCAAGCCAATCTTATTAAACTTGCCAACTTTCTTATTAAACCAGAGGAAATTCTTATTAAACTCGGTAACTTTCTTATTAAACTAAGCCTATTTCTTATTAAATAGCGCTTTATTTTTATTAAAAAATGGGCTTTTTTTATCAAAAAACGGGCTATTATTATTAAAATAAACGATAAGGTAGGTCATTATAAGCTTTGCAAATACAGTTTTACCTGTTCAATAAACCATGAAACAGCTTTAAAATCACTAAAGAAATAAGTAGTAACAATCAGAAAAACGATACCATAAATGGCACCCCATAAGTGGGCAGAATGATTGATATTACTAGTACCTTTTTTAGCTAAATAAGCAGAAACACCTAAATAAATAGCACCAAATAGAAACGCAGGTGTAGGTATTGGCAAAATCATAAGCGACAATCTATCTGCTGGTGCTATAAAAATATAGGTAAACACAATAGCTGAAACCGCACCAGAAGCACCAAGGCTTCTGTAATAATAATTATCAATATTTTTTGAGTAAGTAGGCATTAAGCAGGCTACTAATGATGAGATATAAAGCAAGATGTAATAAGCCTCACCCATGCTACCAAAAATGCGGGTAAAAGCATCTTCAACCGCCCCACCAAACATCCACAAAGAGTACATGTTGAAAGCTAAGTGCATAAAATCGGCATGAATAAAACCACAAGTAATAAAGCGATACCATTGTTTTTGGTTGTTAATAGCTGGCGGATAAAAAATCAATTCATCAATAATTTGTTCTTTTTGAAAAGCCAAAAAAGAAACAATACAAGTGATGATGATAATGACAAGTGTTACGTTCAACATGTAGTAAAATTAAGTGTGAATATGTGTTTAAATGGAACTAGATGATTCAATGGCGATTGATTTTCCATAAAATTCATGGTAATCATTACCATCACTTCAATTAGCGGTTAAACGTGATGGTACTTCTCGTTGCGCAAAATACTGCAAGCACGATACACTTGTTCCGCTAAAATTAAGCGTACCAACATGTGTGGAAATACTAATTTAGATAAAGACCAGGTGAAATTGGCTCGTTTAAAAACAGTATCATCTACACCAAAAGCACCACCAATTAAAAACACCAATCGCTTGGTACTTTCATTGGCTCGCTGTTGTATTAAACTCGCTACATCTGGTGAACTAATATTTTTACCACGTTCATCTAACAATACTAAAAAATCATCTTTTTGTAAATGGTTTTGAATGATAGCACCTTCTGCTTTTTTCAAATCAATGTCAGATAAAACAGCGGCATTTTTAGGTGGCGCAGTAATTACCCATTCTACTGGAAAATATTTGGTAATACGGTTGGTAAAATCTTGAATACCAGATTGTACATAGGGTTCGTGAGGTTTACCGATGCTGTATAGAATAATTTTCATGATGAAGAGTTTGAAACCACATAGTCACAAAGGCACAAAGCTTTTTCCAATAGAAGTCTATGATTCTATATGTCTATGTGGTGAAAATATTACTTGTAATCAACCAAACTAAGCCTAATACCATAACTACCAGTTTCGTAGTATTTAGATGGTGTAACTTGATAAGTGTAATGTATAAAATCTTTGTAAATAAGCCCAACACCTTTAGCATAAACCTCTACCGAGTAAGTTTTATTGTAGTAAAAATTAGGATTAAAAGTAGGGCTACTGCTTTCATCTTGCTGCAAAACGGTAACTGTATTGTTGATGCTACCTTTTTTTACAGTATATGCAGCATCAATATCTTGGTATTGGTATTGCCAGTTGTTTAAGAAATAGTTAGTGCTGTTGGTGGTGGTATTAATGTAGCTATTGCCTTTCCAAGTTGTAGTTTCTGAGACAGGATTTACCAAAGTAATAAAACGCAAATTATTATCTACGTACTCAATTTTATTACTATCAACAACTGCATAATAAGTAGTCGAATATTGGTAAGGCTTACTTGCTAGTGTATCGGTAATGTATCTAAAAATGCGGTACGATTGTCTACCTTGATTATCTAAAAAGCTACTTTCAACACTGTCTTTAGCCAGGTAGTAAGTTTTTTGCAACGATGTACCAAACGTGGCAACCACTGTACTATCTAACCTATAAGTAAATGTTTTGCCCACTTGAATTGGGTACAATTCTTTAGCGGTAATAATGTTCAATGTTTCTGTTTGCTTGCTACAGCTTATCATTTGCGCAGCTATAAACAGTAAACATAAATATCTAAAAAGCTTCATCGTATTATTTGAACTTGAAAGATAAGTAGAATGTTAATATTGCTGCATTGAAGATTGTAGAATTTGTCTCACAGATTTCGTAGATAACGCATAAATGTGATATAATGTAATTACTATCAGCGAGAATTAGCGAAATCTGTGAGACAAATAAACATCAGCGTTCCTATCCTTACAACACCAACTCACCTCTTTGTATCACACCACCACCTATTACATCATCACCTTCATAAAACACCGCACTTTGCCCTGGTGCAATACTTTTTACATTCTCGTAAAAGCGTATACGCAAGCCATTATCAGCATTGTACAAACTACTAATAGCGCCTTTGTCTTTGTAGCGAATTTTAGTAATTGCTTCCATACCATCAATAATGCTATCGTATTTTATCCAGTTTATTTTACCCACTAGCATATCGTTTTGGTCTAGGTCAGCTTCTTCACCAAGTACTACGGTATTGTTTTCTGGGTTAATGGCAGTAACATAAGCAGGCTTTCCTAAAGCTATTTCTAAGCCCTTTCTTTGTCCCACAGTATAAAAAGGATAGCCTTTATGCTTACCTAATTTTTTGCCCGTTTTATCTACAAACCAGCCACCGTTTACCTTATCTTCTAGCCCATCTACTCTACGTTTTAAAAAGCCACGGTAATCATTATCAGGTACAAAACATATTTCGTAACTCTCGCTTTTCTTAGCAAGTTCAGGGTAGCCAAGGTCTACCGCCATTTGTCTAATATCAGTTTTACGATATTTACCCAAAGGCATAATGGTACGGCTAAGCAATTCTTGGTCAAGCCCCCACAGCACATAGCTCTGGTCTTTGGTTTCATCAAGCCCTTTACTTATCACATATCTACCATTGGTATGTTGGCGAATTTGCGCATAATGACCAGTTGCAATAAACTGACAGCCCAATGCATCGGCACGTTTTAATAAAGCACGCCATTTTATGTGTGTATTGCACATCACACAAGGGTTTGGTGTACGGCCAGCCAAATATTCTTCTACAAAATTTTCAATTACAAAATCACCAAACTCATCTCTAATATCTAAAATATAATGCGGAAAACCATGGTCAACAGCCGCTTTTCTAGCATCGTTAAAGCTATCAATATTGCAACAGCCAGTTTCTTTTTTGCTGGTGCCGCCACCGCTAGTTGCGTAATCCCATGTTTTCATGGTTATCCCAATCACCTCATACCCTTCATGATGCAACATTAAAGCCACCACAGTACTATCAATACCGCCACTCATTGCCACTAAAACTTTTCCTTTTTGGCTCATTACTAAACTTTTGGCAAAAATAACGAATGCCTAGCAGTTGCAGCATCGTTGCGGCTTAAACACATTACTAATGCTGGAAATTTTGGCCCAATATAAAATCATTATTTTCTTTTTGGTCATCGGCTAGTTCGCTATTGTACACTGTATGCGTCGCACCCTGCATCTGTATAACTTTTATCAGCAACCTGCATTTTAGCCCAACATGCTACTTTTTAATATAGTTTTGAAGCATAATTTTTCTCTATGGCATCATTTATTATTACTTGTCCTAACTGTAAGCACCAATTTGAACCAGGCGATTCTATGCGTGATGAAATTGAAAAAGAATTGCGCAGTAAAGTCATTGATTGGCAAAAAAAGAAAGACGAAGAATTTCGCACTAAAGAAGCCCAATATCAACAACAATTACAACTTAAAGACGACGAAATAAATAAGCGATTAGCTAGCGAGAAGCAAAAACTACAAGCAGAATTACAGGTACAGTTAACCAAAAGTATTGCTTCAGATTTTGAAAATCAGATGAAATTATTGCAGCAAAACTTGGCTGATAATGAGGAAAAGTTAAAATCTGCTCGTAGTAAAGAGCTTGAATTTTTACAAAAAGAACAAGCATTAAAAAATAGAGAACAAGAGCTTGAATTATCGGTACAAAAGCAGTTACAACATGAGCGAGAAAAGCTAACTGAAGAAATACGCAAAATAGAAGAGCAAAGAGTCTCGGCAAAAGAACATGACTTTGTAATGAAAGTAAAAGAGCTAGAAAAACAGCTAGAAGACCAGAAGAAACTTGCTGAAGAAATGCGCCGAAAATCTGAACAAGGTAGCATGCAATTGCAAGGTGAGGTACAAGAATTATTGCTAGAAGAATTACTGCAAAGCACTTTTCCTTTTGACAAAGTAGAAGAAGTAGGCAAAGGTGTACGTGGGGCAGATTGCATACAAACTGTTCGCAACCAATTTGGTGTAGAAACAGGAAAAATTATCTACGAAAGTAAACGTACCAAAGATTTTGGTGGTGATTGGATAGAGAAGCTAAAAACAGATATGCGTAATTTGGGTGCAGATGTAGCTGTAATTGTAACGCAAACTTTACCAAAAGGCATGGAACGTTTTGGCGAAAAAGATGGTGTGTATATCTGCACGTTTACCGAAGTAAAAAGTGTGGCATTATTGCTACGCAATGCCATTTTAAAAATATACGATGCCAAAAAAAGCCAAGAAAACAAAGGCGATAAAATGGTATTGCTTTACGATTATTTAATTGGCAATGAATTTAACGAGCAATGGAAAGCCATTCGTGAAGGCTTTATGAGCATGAAACTAAGCATACAGCGTGAACGAGATGCGATGGAAAAACTATGGAAAGCCCGGGAAAAACAATTGGAAAAGGTATTACTAAATGCTGCACATATTAGAGGTTCAATAGAAGGCATTGCAGGTGTAGATGCGGTGAATTTGAATTTATTAGATGAACAAGATAATTTACTACTAGACTAAAATGGCCATGATACCTCTTAACCCAGAATCAAATATTCCCAATAAACCAAGTAAGAAAAAGCCCATTTTTCCTATTAACAGTGGCTTGCGCAAATACTTGAAAGATCATGGTCGTGAAGTACACTTACCGGTACACTATGAGGATTTATTACGATTTACTTATAGTGTTCCACTAAAAGATAAATCTGGGAAAGACGCTTATTGGGAAACAGTATCGTACGATATGCGTGAATGGGAATTTTTGCGTGATGGTCTTGTAAAAGTGTATGCCATTTTAAAAACAGAAGGCGATTTTAGCTTTGTTAATCAACTAGATGTAGCTAGAATTGACTTTTGCGTATTTGGAAATAGCCAACCTTTTAGAATAAGAATCGTCAATCGTTTTAACGATAATTACGACCATTATTACATTAAACGTGGTGATGCAAGCCGTGTTTATGGTTTGGAATTAGAGCATTTATTATCTCCAAACAGGATTACTTTTTTTACTAATTACCAAACGCTTATTGAAGAACATATACCAGGTATACCAGGCGATGAATTTATAAAAAATTATCTCAATCACCCTGATACCAATCAAGTACGCTTCGCTAAAGAATTTGTGAAATTTAATGAGCGTTGTTTTATGCGATTGTTGGGTGATTTGCGTAGCTACAATTTCGTAGTTGATATCACGCCAGATATTGAAAATGTACAATACAGAATTAGGGCAATAGATTTTGATCAACAATGTTACGAAGGCAGAAAAAACTTGTATTTACCTCAATTTTTCAAAGAGAATTATCCTTTTGTAGAAATAGTAAGCAGGTTGCTTAATAAAGAATCAATAGAACAATATCAAGCTGAAGAACGAACTAAGGTTGTATTTCGTTTGGCTTCATCTCGGTATCGCATTAAAGAATTAATAGACTTAATGTGTCATGATACTATTTCTACCGCCGAAAAAATAGAAAATCTTAAAATTGAACTAGCTAATCATTTTCACCATATTGGCTTTTTAAAGGCTAAAACGATGGGGCAGATTGTAAAAATTCAATTAAAGCAAATATTATTAAAGAAACTTAAGTTAGTGCCAAAAGGTAAAATGCATAATGGCGACTAAAGGGTTTTTTGCATTAGCAAATCTGTTTGAAGATCTGTGCCTAGTACAAAAGTTTCCGTGCAAAATTGTGTAAATCCAAAGCGTTTGTAAAACGCAATGGCTTTAATATTTTGTTCCCACACACCAAGCCAAATATGTGTTTTGTTTAATGATTTAGCTTTTTCTAAGCATGTATTCATAAGTAATTTACCAATGCCTTTACCAATAAACGCATCAAGTACATAAATACGTGATATGCGCAGCGTTGCATAATCAGGTAATTCTGTCGGATTATCAATAGCAGTCACTTTTGCATAAGCGCATAATACATTCTTGTCATAAACTAAGAAAAAGGTATTATTAGGGGTTGCTAATTCTTTTTCAGTATCTGCTACACTAAAATTTGAAGCCAAAAACAAATCCATATCGGCTTTTGTATTTTGTAGATGGAAAGCCTCATAAAATGTTTGCTTACTTATTCCTGAAATTACTTCTGAATCGCTAATTGTAGCTATTTTAACCTGTAACATGGCGCAATATTAAACAATCATTCAACTCATTACAATCATTTAATCACAAATCCTTCTTGGATAGCTTGGCTAAAAACCTTACTTTTGCACACTTTATAAAAATTTGATGCCGTAACATCAAGCTAGTCCCTACAAACCCACTACCCTTTGGGTTGCCGGATGAACTTAATGTGGCCTATTATTTACTTAAATAGACACAGATGAAATTATCACAATTCAGGTTTGATTTACCATTGAATCTCATTGCACAAAACCCAACCAAACAAAGAGAAGATGCTAGAATGTTGGTTGTAGACCGTAAAACCGGTGCAATGGAAAACAAACATTTCAAAGACATTCTTGATTACTTTGACGACAAAGATGTATTTGTAGTGAACAACACAAAAGTGTTTTCTGCCCGTATGTATGGTCGTAAAGAGAAAACTGGTGCTAAAATTGAAGTGTTTTTACTGCGTGAATTAAACAAACCAAACCGTTTATGGGACGTAATTGTTGATCCCGCAAGAAAAATTCGTGTTGGCAACAAATTGTATTTTGGTGAAAATGAAGAGCTTGTAGCAGAAGTTATTGATAACACAACTAGCCGTGGTCGTACTATTCGCTTTTTGTGGGATGAAGATGAAGAAAGCTTCAAAAAAATGTTAGACTTTTTGGGCGAAACACCTTTGCCTAAATATATAAAACGTACACCAACAGAAGAAGATAAAGAGCGCTACCAAACAGTTTATGCAAAACATGAAGGTGCTGTAGCAGCGCCGACTGCTGGTTTGCATTTCAGTAAAGAGTTAATTAAGCGTTGCGAAATTCAAGGTATTCGCTTTGCCGAAGTAACCTTACATACTGGCTTAGGAACATTTAGACCAATTGAAGTAGAAGATTTAAGCAAACACAAAATGGATGCTGAATACTACCAAATTACTGAAGAAGCTGCCAACATTGTAAACAAAGCAAAACAAACTGGTCACAGAGTTTGTAGCATTGGTACTACTACCATGCGTGCTATGGAAACAAGTTTTACAGCTACTAAAATGCTTAAACCAAGTGAAGGCTGGACAAATCATTTTATTCACCCACCTTACGATTTTAGTGTGGCTGATAGCTTGGTTACCAATTTCCATTTGCCAAAAACAAGTTTACTAATTATGACTTGTGCTTTTGCTGGTTACGATTTAGCAATGGCTGCTTATCAAAAAGCAATAAAAGATAAATACCGTTTCTTTAGCTATGGTGATTCTTTATTAATCATCTAATTTAAGAACGAAATAATACTAAAAAAGCTACCGAGTTGGTAGCTTTTTTAGTATAGTAAATATTGAGATTATTTTTTAAAATAAAATTTTATAAAGACCACATATGGTAAATATTAATCCAACAAGACCAACTAAAACTCTTCCTAAAAATTCAGATTGCCCGGTTTCTACATAAAAATTACTAGGATTGTCTTCTTGATAATATACTTTCACTGTTTCACCATCTTTGTATTGGTTGTAGAACAATGCAAAGTCTTGTTTTATAGCCCCTGTTATCCATTCATCTTTTCTAGTAAGAAACCTTACGGTTATTTTATCTTTGATATTAGGTGAATCTATATCGCTTGTACTAAAAAAAACTGGTGTTTTCATAATCTTGCTCGTACACAATACCTTCTACAGAGATACCATTAGTTTTTAAATTCACATTTTTAGAAGTGTATAGAATGCTAACTGCAATTGCCATTAGCCCCATGCCTAGAAAAAGGTATGGTAAGTATTCAGGTACAATATTATTACTCACTTAATTTAATAGCGTTAGTTCTGCTTTTAATATGGTTCAACGTGGCAAGGCTTACCTTTTTGAGGGCCACCACCCTCTTCTTTGCGTTTACAAATAGGCGGTAAAAGTTTATAAGCATCAGGCGTAGCTAGTGTACTGTCAGCATCAAAACCTGCATTGTTAATGGCAGTTTTAATAGCATCTAAAGTAACTCTATCTGGCAAATATTGTACACGAATTTCACCAGCTAACAAGTTATAAGTACGCTTTAGCATACCACTTTGCATGTTGTCTTCATTTTCTCTTACTAGATATTCTTCTAGTTTTTCTTTGCAAGTCCAGCAACGTAAGTTGGCAGATTTAATAACCACTGTTTGTGCTTTGGCAGCCATTACCTGCGCATTCATTTTTGCAGTAAAAAAGCCACCAAACAATACCAATAAAGCAATCTTCTTCATTTGTTTCTTTTTAAATGTTAGGATAAACTTAGTCAACCATCCAAGTGCTTGGGCTTTTGCGCCATTGCATTAACAGTTCTTCGGTTTCGGCTGAAACCAGTTGCTTTTCAACAGCGAGGCCTATAAGCGCTTGGTAGTTACTAAGCGACTTGAAAGGTACGTTGGCACTAGCAAACGCTTCTTCAGCAACTGTAAAACCATAGTTAAAAATACTTACCATCGCTATAACTTCTAAGCCAGCATTGCGCAATACTTCTACAACTTGTAAGCTACTTTTACCTGTAGAAATTAAGTCTTCAATTACCACCACTTTTTGGCCAGCCTCATAATGACCTTCTATTTGGTTACCCAAACCGTGTTCTTTCGGCTTTGGACGAACGTACATATAAGGCAGTTTTAGTTGATCAGCAGCCATAGCACCCCAAGCTATACCAGCAGTAGCCACACCTGCTAAAACATCAGCATCAGGATATTGCTCGAAAATAACACTGCATAATTCACTTTTAATAAAATCTCTTACAAAAGGAAAAGATAATACTTTTCTGTTATCACAATAAATGGGGCTTTTCCAACCACTAGCCCAAGTAAAAGGCTTTTCAGGACTTAGCTTAACCGCTTGAACCTGCAATAATTTTTCAGCAATTGCTTTTTCGTTTGTCATGCAGCGAAGATAAATGGATTATAATTTCAAGTTTCAAGTTTCAAGTTTCAAGTTTCAAGTTTCAAGTTTCAAGTTTCAAGTTTCAAGTTTCAAGTTTCAAG
>NZ_JBQWIE010000018.1:0-81714 GCF_056745525.1 Parasediminibacterium sp. HNIBRBA5674
AAGCAAAAAAGCAATGGCGTAAAAATTTATAGCAAGCGTGGCGAAGAAACCGCCTTTAGCTTTTTGGCACTAGACACTCACAGCCCTTACCATGATAACCGCCCCAATGCCACAGAAGGTAAGCCTGAAAAAAGAGAATATTACGCCTACTATATAGATACCACCGATGACCAATTTGGGCTACAAAGCGATGTGGTAAGTGTGGTGGTGTAGCTACAATAATTTATTACTAAAGAAGTATTGAGCAAACAGATATCAATAGCAATTTCAAGCAATTAAATATGATAGAAGTTTTAACAACCAAAGAGCGTGAAATACTTATATGCGTAGTTAAGGGCAGGCTAAATAAAGAAATTAGTGATGAAATGAATGTGGCTTTAAATACTGTAAAAAAACATACAACCAATATTTATAAAAAGCTACAAGTGCGAAATAGAAGTGAAGCGATAGTATGGTATATAAACTTACAGAATAAGAACTGATAAATATAAACACCCGTGGCGAAACTGGCCCTTGGAGCGAACCAATACAAGCTACGGTGGTGGGGTAAATGAATGTCATCCTGACGCAGGAAGGATCTACCCGAACAGCTGTACAAAAGCCTAGCAGATGCTTACTTCATCAGCCTAACGAAAAAATAAATACCCGTCAAGTCGAAAACGGGATTGTAGAATAGGCAACAAAATAAAAATGTATGAAAAAAATTATTCTCTTTTTGTCTTTACTTTTTTTGCAACAAACCATTTATGCACAAGCATACGTACCCACTAATGTGTCTGATTCATTAGCCTTGGTAAACTTGTACAACAGTACAGGTGGGGCTAATTGGACAAACAAAACAGGGTGGTTAAATGGCCGAGTGAGTAGTTGGTATGGTATTAATAGAAATAATTTAGGAAGAGTTAGAACAATAGATTTACCACAAAATAATTTGATTGGTGTGTTACCTACTACAATAGGAAATCTAACTGCATTAACTTATTTGTCTTTATATGACAATCAATTAAGTGGATCCATCTCAAGCTCAATAGGAAACCTAACTGCATTAAATTATTTGTATTTACATAATAATCAATTAAGTGAATCCATCCCTAGTTCAATAGGAAACCTTACTGCATTAACTGATTTGAGGTTAAATAATAATCAATTAAGTAAAACCATCCCCACTACAATAGGAAACCTAACTTCATTGAAACTATTATTTTTATCATCTAATCAATTAAGTGGATCCATCCCAAGTTTAATAGGAAACTTAACAGCATTAACTTATTTGGATTTAAGTTCCAATCAATTAAGTGGATCCATCCCTAGTTCGATAGGAAACCTTACATCATTAGCTTATTTGTATTTAAATAACAATCAATTAAGTGGAACAATCCCCACTACAATAGGAAACTTAACAACATTATTAGATTTAGCTTTATCTGAAAATCAATTAAGTGGATCCATCCCCAGTTCAATAGGAAACCTAAATGTATTAAGTAAGTTATATTTAAATTATAATAAACTTACTAGCCCAATACCATTACATACTATTTCTAAAATTCCAACTTTAACAGAATGTTATTTAGTTAAAAATTCTTTTGTATTTGACGGGGAGCTTTTGAATATCGCTAATAAGGCAAATATTTTCGGCAAATCGTATGGAAATCAAACAGCACTGTATGATAGCCTTGATATTTTTAGAACAGGCATTGTAGCACCTTATTCGTTACAACCTTTTGTTGCCTATAGCGGCTTTGGCGATACAGCAGATTATAATATCAGGGTAGATTGGTATAAAAATAATCAACTGTATGAAACCGTAAAAGGGTTACTAGCACACGGTGATTACTACCCAGGCTTAGTAAATAGTGGCGATGAATTTTATGCTGTAATAACCCACCCAAGTGCACCAGAGTTAAGGCTGGTTTCAAAAAAAATAAAAGCGGCTTTTCTATTATCAGGTTGTACAACACCAAATATTACAGTTTCAGGGTCTTCTAATATTTGTAGTGGGGGTAGTGTGTTGTTAACAGCCAATGTTCCAGGACCGGGTGCACAATGGTTTTTAAACGGAACAGCAATAACAGGCGCTACAGATATTTCTTATGCAGCCACGCAAGATGGTTCTTATACCTACCGCATCGTAAGCGGTGCATGTAGTGGCATAAGTTCAGCCCCTGTAATTGTAACACTATCTCAACCAGAAGTACCTACTATAATTACACCAAGTGGTTCAGTTGTTTGTACAGGGGGCAGCATTACGCTTGCTTCATCTGCTACAACAGGCAACCAGTGGTTACTAAATGGATCTGCCATTAATGGTGCCACGCAACCAACTTTGGCGGTTACTGCTGCAGGCAACTATTCAGTAAAAGTTACCAATAGTACGGGCTGTAATGTAACATCTACATCAAAAAGTATTAATATATCAAGTGCTGTTGCTGCCGTTATTACTACGGCAAATAATACTAGCATATGTTTGGGTAATACTGTAACATTAACCTCTAGTAATGCAAGTGGTAACCAGTGGTACTTAAATGGGGTAATGCTTAATGGGGCAACGGCTACTAATTTTACAGCCAATGCAACAGGCACCTATAGTGTTAAAGGCAATAATGGCTGTTTTAGTACAGGAATTTATATTACTGTTAACCCCTTTCCAACACCAGCAGTCCCAACTATTACTAATAATCGCCCATTAACTTTCTGTACTGGCGATAGTACGATATTAACTTCTAGCAGTAATGCAACAAATCAATGGTATTTAAATGGTACAGCTATTAATGGTGCAACAGGTGCAACATATGTTGCGAAAGTAGCAGGTAACTACACGGTAATTGCATCAAATGGCACTTGCACCAGTGCTGCAAGTGCAGCAACAACTATAATGGTAAATGCATTGCCAAGTATATTTTTAAGTGCCAGCAGCACTAATATAACATATGGTACAACTGTTAATTTTACAGCAACAGCAACCAATACTGGTGTTGCACCTCTTTATATTTTTAATATTAATGGAAGTTCAGCCCAAGAGAGTACCAGTAGCAATACATTCTCAACTAATTTATTACAAAATGGTGATGTTGTTAATTGTCAAGTTGTTATTTATTCGGGTTGCAAAGGGAATGTTACAAGCAATTCTATTCCTATTACTGTAAGCGGGTACACTTCTACTTGGAACGCAGTGGGTTCAGCCATTCCATTTACAAAAACAAATGCTTCTAAAATTGTGTTGGCAGCAGATAATACACCTTACGTTTACTACGTAGATACGCTTAATCAAAATAAGGGTACTGTAAAAAGTTTTGATGGTACTAATTGGAACAATATAGGCATCCCTGCCAGTTTACCTAGTAATGCAGATTTTGGGATATCACCTACTGGTATTTTATATGCTGCTGGCTTTATAGATACATCTACAAGAATTACAGTTATGAGGTATGTAAGTGGTAGTTGGCAAACTGTGGGGAACATAAATTCTATGCCTTATAATACACAATCTTACGCAAACAGGATATCGTTTTCAAGCGATGGCACACCATATTTAGGTTTTGGTGTTTTTACTGGCTCTATAACCCAACCTAATGTAATGCGTTTTGATGGCAGTAACTGGGTTTATGTGGGTAAGCCTAATTTTTACGATAAAGGTATTAACTGGTTTGATTTTAAACTTTCTCCAACAAATATTCCATATATAGTAATTGGAGATTTTGCTCAAACAGCTCAGGGTTTAACCTCTTTTAAATTTGATGGCATAAATTGGGTTACAGTTGGTGTATCAGGATTTAGCACTTGTGGCAATTATGTGTCTATGGCATTTGCTAATGACGGAACACCTTATGTTTGCGGTGGGGAACGTTTGAATTCAGGTGGTAACAGATGGAAAGTGGGTGTATTTAACTTTAATGGTACTAATTGGCAAACTGTTGGTGGGCCATATATCTCAACAGATTCTGCCTATTATCCTCAAATAATATTATCAAAAACGAATGTTCCAATTGTAGTGTATCAACGTTTTTCGAATAATCCTAATGCACCCACATTAAATTATATAGTTGCACGAAAATATGAAAATGGAATTTGGAGTCAGATTGGGGATAATGTTTCAGGCGTTGCTTCATCATCTACTTTGAGTAGACCGAATTTAGCAATTACAGCAGATAATTCAATTTTATATGCAACATATTCATTTGCAGCAGTTACTACTAGTTTCATAAAAAAGTTCACAGGCGCAATACTGCCTGTAACAATAATCTCTTTGGATGCCCATCAATCCAATAATAGGGTAATTCTTCATTGGCAAACCAGCAATGAAATCAATTTATCAAACTTTACCATCCAACGCAGTACCGACGCTAGCAGCTTTACTACTATAGACAAAGTAGTTGCAAAAGGTGGGGGGAATTATAGCTATACAGATAATCAATTACCAACTGCTACAACAGTTTACTATCGCCTTAAAATGGTAGATAAGGATGGTAGTTATACTTTTAGTAAAGTGGTGGCAATTAATTTAAACTCCAAACTTCAAACTTTAAACTTGTACCCTAACCCTGTAAAAGATAATCTATTTGTACAAGTAACCAGTTACAAGGCACAAAAAGCTACGATACAAATTACAGACATGCAAGGCAAGATATTACAACAACAACAAGTGTTTTTGCAAGTTGGTAGCACCAATACCAGTATTAACACGGCGGCTTTAGCTAAGGGTAGTTACCTATTACTTGTAAAAGGCGAGATGTTGCAACAACAACAATTTATAAAACAGTAACCAATACAATACAGTAAAGGCGGCGTAGTTATGGTGTTTAAACCAAGTGTTTTGCTAATTAGTATGCTGCCTTTGCTTTTTATTTTAAAAATGAAAAAATGAAAATTATGTTTACAAAGTTTAAACCTACCTTACTTTTTGTAGTGGCTATACTTGTGTTGGCTACAAGTACCCATGCCCAAACAAGTACCAAGCACCGCAAAAGCAGCAATGCTTATCGTAACAATTTTCAACGGGTAGCAATTGGCTATATTAACTCTTTTGAGATAAGGGCGGATGGTACCTTATGGGCTTGGGGATTTAATGATAATGGGCAATTGGGTGATGGCACAACCGTTAATAAAAGTAGTCCTATACAAATAGGTACAGATAACAAATGGGTAAACGTTTCTTGCGGTGGTGGGTTTCATACAGCTGCTATAAAAAGCGATGGAACACTTTGGGCATGGGGTAGTAATAATTCTGGGCAATTAGGGGATGGCACTACTGTTAACAAAAATAGCCCCACCCAAATAGGTGCAGATACTAAATGGGTATCCGTATCTGTTGGTAATGCCCATACTGTTGCTTTAAAAAGTGACGGTACACTATGGGCATGGGGTAGTAATGATTTTGGGGTTTTGGGCGATGGTAGCAATATTTATAAACTTAGTCCTACTCAAATAGGTACTGATACTAAGTGGCTAAGTATTTCAGCGGGTAATATGCACACACTAGCTTTAAAAAGCGATGGCACACTATGGGCATGTGGATATAATGCCCAAGGGGCATTAGGTGATGGTACCTTTACAAATAAAATAATAATATCACAAATAGGCATTGAAAATAAATGGATAAATATATCAGCTGGAGTTCATTTCTCACTTGCTTTAAAAAGTGATGGTACACTATGGGCTTGGGGCTATAATAATGTGGGACAGTTGGGTGATGATAGTAATGTAAATAAAACAAGTCCTACCCAGGTAGGTACTGATAACAGATGGGTTAGTATTTCTGCTGGGTTATACCACTCACTCGCTTTAAAAAGTGATGGCAGCTTATGGGCATGGGGTTTAAATAGGAAAGGTGCATTAGGCGATGGAACAACGACTGACAAAACAAGCCCAATACAAATTGGCATTGATACGAAATGGATACATTTTGTTAGTGGTGGAGAATACTCTGTAGCACAAAAAAGCGATGGTACGCTATGGGCTTGGGGTGAAAATTATAATGGTCAATTGGGTGATGGTACGACAGTTAATAAGATAAGCCCAATACAAATTAGCGTTACTGATAGCCGTGTACTAAGCGTAAGTAATAGCTTTTATCATACCCTTGTTGTAAAAACAGATGGTACATTGTGGGCTTGGGGAAGAAACCAATATGGTGAATTAGGTGATGGTACAACAATTAATAAAACTGCACCTAAACAAATAGGTACAGGTAATACTTGGGTAAGTGCAGTAGCAAGTCCAGATTATTCAGTAGGCATTAAAGCAGATGGCACACTATGGGCTTGGGGGCGAAATGACATTGGACAAATAGGCGATAACACTACTATCAATAAAAGCAGCCCTGTACAAATTGGTACTGACAACAATTGGATAAGCGTTTCAACATCGGGTGCACATACTATGGCCATAAAAAGCGATGGCACCTTATGGGGTTGGGGTGATAATGGCCTTGGACAATTAGGTGATGGTACATCTATTACTAGAGTTGTACCACGAAGAATAGGTACCGACAATAAGTGGGTAAGCGTTTCTGCGGGTGCTGTACACACAATTGCGCTAAAAAGTGATGGTACACTATGGGCTTGGGGTCTTAATAATTTTGGTCAATTAGGCGATGGTACTTTTGGCGATGGTACTAATAAACGTAACCCAGTACAAATAGGTACTGATAACAAATGGGTAAGTATGGCTGCGGGTTATTTCAATACTGTTGCCCTTAAAAGTGATGGCACTTTGTGGGCTTGGGGTGAGAATAGCTTTGGGCAATTGGGTGATGGTACTACTTTATATAAACCCAACCCAACACAAATTGGTACCGATAACAAATGGATGACTGTATCAGCAGGTTCAGACCACTCATATGCTTTAAAAACAGATGGCAGTTTATGGGCTTGGGGGCAAAATGTATATGGACAGTTAGGTGATGGTAATGTAACGAATAAGAGCAGCCCCTTCCAAATAGTTTCTCAAGCAAATATTGTTGCCCTAGACCAAGGTGGTATTGATTATCATAGTGCTATCATCAAGTCAGATAGGCGTACAGTTTGTTTCACTGGAAAAAATAGTGATGGTCAATTGGGTAATGGTACAACCACCAATAGTAATATTTATGGCTGTATTAGTTTAGTTACGGTATTGCCGCTAAACTTATTAGGCTTTACAGTACAATTACAAAATAACAATGCTATTTTAAATTGGCAAACCAGCAACGAGTTAAATCTGAGCCATTTTACTGTACAACGCAGCACCAATGGTAGCAACTATACTGATATTGGTAAAGTTGCAGCAAAAGGTGATGGTGTTTATAGTTATTTAGATAATAAATTGCCAAATGCAGCAGTTATTTACTATCGCTTACAAATGGTAGATAAAGATGGCAGCTTTACATATAGTAAGGTGGTGGCTGTAACGTTAAACGATAATCGTAAATCGCTAGTGGTGTATCCTAACCCTGTAAAAGATAATTTGTTTGTGCAGTTTGTATCTACAAAAGCAGAAAACATTACCATTCAAGTAACTGATTTGCAGGGTAGACTATTGCAACAATCGGTAAATGCTGTAAGTGTGGGTAATGTGTCATTATCTTTCAATACAAGTGCTTTGGCAAAAGGTAGTTATGTATTGCTTGTAAAGGGTAGTGGTAGTGTGCAACAAAAGCAGTTTATAAAAGAGTAGCAGTAATAAGCTATTTAACAAAAAATCCCGCCAAATTTTGGTGGGATTTTTTATTATAATAATTGTGATGATTTCTTAGAAAGTATATCTAATAGCTAAACCGCCCCAACCTGCTTCAAAATAAGTGTAACCAATAAGATTAAGGGATGGTTGCCAGTCGAAACTGATGTTTAATGGTGCATTTTTAATTTTATAATCTAAACCCAAAACACCATCAACACCAATGGCTACACTGTTGTTACGTTCTGGGTATTTTTTCTTCCAATCATCGTTCCAAACGCCAATGTGTGCACCTGGCCCTATGTACCATTTTAATCCTTCTGCACCTGCAATGTCATAATGCATTTCGTATAAGCCTGTAACTCTAAAGCCATCATTGTAAAAATAGCCTAACCCTTCAAGGGCTGTGTTAGCAGATGTAAAGTGCTTTACCGATAGTGCTGTTGGATAAAATTTTACACCAATGGCAGTTTTGTAATTGCTGCCCATGCTTTGCGCTTTGGTAATTTGTGATAAGGCAAGCGATAAGATGCCTAATAAAAAAATCTTTTTCATAACGATGATTTATTTTGTTGATAGCATTAGAAAACCGTGCCAATTTTCTTTCTCGCAGGTTTATTTTTTCTCGCAGATATCGCAGAATTGCGCAGATTTTTGTTTTTAGTGTGTACTATGATTTTTTCAGTGGAATTTCTGTAATGTGCGTGAGATAAAAGTTGAGATGGGTACAAATGCTGATAACAATAGCCCCGATAGAAGCGGCTAGCCCGCAGCGCAGTGAGGACTAATAGCGAATAGCGGGACAGCTGACCGGTTTTTTGTTGCAGCTGCGCTTCAAAAAAATGTAAGAAGCGTTTAGTATTTACACGATGTAATTGGATTTTCTATTAGGTTTGTATCATGCACAGTTTTAATGAATTAGTAAAGGATTTTGCGGCAAGATTTGAAGTGGCGCATTTTCCTGCAAGCCCTGCAACATTGTACGAGCCGGGTAATTATTTTTTGCAATTGGGTGGTAAAAGAATTCGCCCTGTGATGTGTTTAATGGGCAATGAATTATTTGACGAAATTTTGCCCGATGCGTATGAATTAGCTACGGCTATTGAGTTGTTTCACAATTTTACGTTGGTGCACGATGATATTATGGATGCGGCGCCATTGCGTAGAGGCATGGAAACAGTACACAAAAAGTATGGCGACAGTGTGGCTTTGTTGTGTGGTGATGTGATGATGATAAGAGCTTATGATTATTTGAACAAAATAAACACGCTGTATCTACAACGTATTATGTACTTGTTTAACAAAACGGCAAGAGAAGTGTGTGAGGGGCAGCAATTGGATATGGATTTTGAAGAGCGTAACGATGTGCAATTGAATGAGTACTTGCACATGATTTCGCTAAAAACATCGGTATTACTAGCTGCTAGCCTTGAAATGGGGGCGATTTTAGGTGGTGCAAGTGAAGGTAATTGTAGGCATATTTATGAGTTTGGATTGAACCTTGGTATTGCGTTTCAGATACAAGATGATTATTTAGATGCTTTTGGTGATCCTGAAAAATTTGGTAAAGATGTAGGTGGCGATATTAAGCAGAATAAAAAAACCTTCTTGCTACTGCATGCTTTAGAAGTGGCTAATGCTGCACAAAAAGTAGAAATAGAGAGGTTAATGGTTGAAAATCCTGCCGATAAAGTGCCAAAAATGTTGGCGATATTTAAAGCTTGCAACATAGATATTTGGGCAAATGAACTGAAAGAAAAATACTTACAAACAGCCTTACAACACCTAGAAGATATTGCTGTAACAAGCACTAGAAAAGCGCCATTAAAAGAATTGGCTGCGTTTTTAATTCAGCGACAGCACTAATAAAAAGTTCTGAAATTCAGGATTTAAAGTTTAAAAGTTTATTTTAGCGACTAGGGGAACATCATTTTACAAGCACAAAAGCAAGCTACGAACCATACAAAACCAAAACATGTCTAACTCATTATTTCGCACTAAGAATATTGATAAAATTTTAGCTGATGCAGCTAGCAATGAAGAAGGTCATGGCTCGGGCTTAAAGCGTGTATTAACCGTTAGAGACCTTACTTTTTTTGGTATTGCGGCTATTTTAGGTGCAGGTAGTTTTAGTAGCCTTGGCGGTGCTGTTTTTAGTGGTGGGCCAGGTGTGGTGATTTTGTTTTTGATAACAGCGGTTGCTTGCGCATTTACTGCTTTTTGTTATAGTGAATTTGCCAGTAGAATACCTGTTGCTGGTAGTGCTTACACCTATGCTTATGCAAGTTTTGGTGAATTGTTTGCATGGATAATTGGTTGGGCCTTGATAATGGAATATTGCATCGGTAATATTTATGTATCATACAGTTGGAGCGATTATTTTACCTCTTTAATGCATAGATGTAATATTCATATACCTGAATATTTAAGTACTAGCTACATGGAGGCAAAACATGCCATTGCAGATGGTAGCACAAATGCGGATGTACTGGCAGCATGGAATAAAGCACCTATGATAGGTAGCTTAAGATTGATTGTTGATTTACCTGCTTTTGTTATTAATATTCTAATTACCTATTTGGTATATCGTGGGGTAAAGGAGAGCCGCAATTTTAGTAACATTATGGTAGTATTAAAACTGCTAGTGGTGTTACTAGTAATTTTTGTAGGGGGCTATTTTGTATTTGCACATGGGCTTACGCCAAATTGGACGCCTGTAAACGATGCTGGTGTTCATTCGTTTATGCCAAATGGCTTTAGCGGTGTGATGGCGGCCGTAAGTGGTGTATTTTTCGCTTATATAGGGTTTGATGCGGTAAGTGTATTGGCAGAAGAAAGTAAAAATCCACAAAGAGATTTGCCAAAAGGCATGATATTATCGTTAGTGGTTTGTACTATTATATATGTATTACTTACTTTGGTATTAACAGGCGCGGTTAACTATAGAAACTTTGAAGGGGTAGGTGATCCACTAGCTTTTATTTTTGAACCACAAAACTTGAATGTAGGTTGGATGCAATTCTTAGTGGCTATTTGTGCGGTTGTTGCCATGACAAGTGTGTTGCTTGTGTTTCAAATGGGGCAGCCACGCATTTGGATGAGCATGAGCCGTGATGGTTTGCTGCCACCTATTTTTCAAACCATTCATCCTAAATTCAAAACGCCCTCTTTTTCTACCATTGTTACTGGTATGGTAGTAGGTATTCCTATTATATTTACCGATAAAACCTTTGTACTAGATTTTACAAGTATAGCAACACTGTTTGCGTTTGTATTAGTATGTGGTGGTGTCTTATTAATTCCTAAAAGAGAAAAACAAGCAGGCAAGTTTCATATTCCTTTCATTAATAGTCAGTTTATTTTTCCTGTGATTATTGTAGGTATTTTAATTGCGTTATGTGTATTTGTAAATGGCTACTATGAGCATCTATTTCAATTTAGTTTAACCACAACTGAGACTGATAGTATTATAAAAGGTATAGTAAATCCTACAGTTGAAGTTGTAAACAAAGCACTACATGATGCTGAATTGGCAAAAGTTACACTCAACATTTCTACTATTATTTTTTGGATAGTTGCCTTGCTATTATCTGTTTTAGCATTTGTAAAAAAATATTCGCTTATTCCATTGTTAGGTTTAATTACTTGTTTGTATTTATTAACAGGTATGACGGCTTTGAATTGGGCTTGGTTTGCAAGCTGGTTGTTGATAGGTTTAGTTATTTACTTTTTTTACAGTAGAAAGCACAGTACACTTAATTAACCGATTAAGATTTTTTTGAGATATTGAAGATGCCTTTAGTTGTATAGCTAAGGGCATTTTTGTTGATAATTAAAGCAACATTATTTATAGTTCACAAATTATTGCTGTGCTTAAATGCAACTTTCATGGATTAATTTTACTGTTTCATGAACTAAAACATCATTTTGTTGATATTATTTTAGTGGGTTTTAAAAATAGTTTAAACAATTTTTTTTCGGCTCAATAGTTTGATTGTCAATTAATTAGATACTTTTTGAAGCCTATCTTTAGCGAAAGGATTCTCATTTATGTGGTTTTATCCGTGGAAAAATTTTGAGATTTAGATAATTATCCACATTTTTGTAATTGTTTATGACCCTTTGTGTCTAAAAACCAACACTTACAAATCCGAAATCCTACCAAAAAGCAGATATTATGAAGCAATCTTTTTTATTGCTTGTACCCGAGGGTGCGAGTAAACCATTAATGCACTTTATATGTGCTCGATATTCAAAGTTGTGTAACACCACTTTGAATAATGGTCTGTTCATTTACAGATTAACGTCAGTATTTACATCTATCATCAAAGGTAAACCAATAGCTAACGAAATGGCACTCATATGGCTTTAATTTTTATGTACCTATAATCAACAAAGTATTTTAAGAACTAAATATAATTTTCTTTTTAAACTTTTTTAAATCAAACAAATGAAGAATCAAATCAAACTGCTAGCCTTTATCACTTTGGCTTTGCTATCAGTTAATTGTTACAGCCAAAGTGGTAATTCAATTACTATTACTCCTGCTATTACTGCGCAGAGTAATGCTTTTAAAAATCTTTCTGGTCAAAATAGGCTGACAGAGTTTAAAGCTTTGCAAGCATTAATTATTACAAAAGCTAGTAAAGCAACTTGCACAGGAACACCAGTTACTGACTTTACTACCAAAACAGAGGTAATAAGTTTACTGGGTACACCAGGTGAAACACTTTCACCCAATTTAATAGCATATAACTTAAGTGCAAATAACCTAGCTTGCCAAGTGACTGTGGGTATTGACAACAATGGTCTTGTACTATTTACCCAAATTAATAATTGCCCTTAATCCTTAATCGAATGAAAAAACTTTTAACAAAATTGAGTTTTACAAAAAATGTGCAAAGAGTATTTGCTCTTTTGTTGTTTTTTGTAATGGCTGCATTTTCTGCGGCTAACGCACAAACTGTTACGATAGAAAAAACAACTGTTTCTGGTTGTTACTATTACAGTGGTGCTAGTAAAACAACTGTAAGTGTTCAAGTTGGTTGGCTTAGTGCTAGCAATGGCAACGTAATTACCGTAACATTAGATGGTAATTCTGTAACAGCTAGAACTATTAGACCACAATCATACTACGATCCAGGTAGTGGTTCTGCGGTAGCAGGTCCTATTGTGACTCCTCAGGTGGTTGCTTTCGAAATCAACTCTGATGGCACTTCGCACACATTGCAAGCAGTTTTAAAAAATAGCGGTGGCACAACTTTAGCCACTTCTGCAACTAAAACTGTTTTAGCACCTTCGCCTTGTGAACCTACTGCATGTAGCGGTACAGATTTAGGCGGTATGGTTTATTTTGATAATAATGCAAATGGTGTTCACGAGTCTGGTGAAACTAAAGGTATTGATGGTGTTATTGTTAAAGCATTTGATAAAACTGGTGCAGTTTATACAGCAACATCTGATGCTGATGGCAAATATGCATTTAGTGCTGCAAATGGTAATGCAATTCCATCTGCTAATTTTCCTGTTCGTGTTGAGTTTACTAATTTTCCTGCTTTAACGCAAGGTTATGCAGGTCCATCTTTGAGTGGTAATGCTTCAAGTGTTCGATTTGTAAGTGCACCAGGTTGTGGTATTGATTGCGGTGCTGTAAACGAACCTAAGTATGCACAGAGTAATCCAACCGTTTTCAGTAGTATTTTTACTAATGGTAACCCATTGGGTGGTGGTGATGCTGCTACTATGCCAGCTATATTAGCGCATAGTTATAACAACATGACTGATAATAGCTTTACTACGATTGCTACTAATGCACAAGTAGGTACAGTATGGGCTCATGCTTGGAATAAATACAAAAAGAAATTATTTTCTGCTGCATTTCTAAAACGTCATGCTGGTCTTGGGCCTTTAGGTCTAGGCGGTATTTACGCTGTTGATTACTCTAATTCCGCTTCACCTGTGGTAAGTAACTTTCTTGATGTTACTACTCTAGGCATTAATGTTGGTACTATCGGTACAAATGTTGCTCGTGGGTTGCCTGCATCTAAAGGTAGCCCGAGCGCTGATGCTGATGCTTTTGATAAAGTAGGTAAAGCTGGTATAGGTGGTATGGGATTATCTGAAGATGGTAATACTTTGTATTTCGTAAATCTTAACGATAAAAGGGTATATGGTATTAATATATCTAACTATTTAGCTACTGGTGCTGCACCCACTTCTGGTGATGTAGTTTTTTATCCAATACCCGATCCAGGATGTATAAATGGAGAATTCCATCCTTTTGCGCTTAAAGTATATGATGGAAAATTATACGTAGGTTCAGTATGTGATGGTTCTACTGGTTCAAAATCTAATCTTGTAGGTTTTGTAAAAGCCATGGATATAAGTACAGGTTCTTGGGCTGATGTTTTTGAATTCCCATTAACTTATCCTAAAGGATATCCAAGTGCTGCTGAGCCTCAAACAACAGGTTGGTATCCTTGGACAAGCAACATTGCAGATGTGTGGGATGGTAATGGTGTAATTGTACACCCGACACCAGTTTTATCTGATATTGAGTTTGACTTAGATGGCACTATGGTACTTGCTTTAATGGATAGAGTAGGTAACCAAATGGGTAACTTCAACTATGATAATGCAACATACACAGCAGGTGAACAATGCGATGCTGGTGGTGATGTTCTAAGAGCATATTATTCTAATGGTGCTTATGTTTTAGAAAACAATGCAAAAGCTGGTCCAACAACTGGTTATGCACCTAACAATAACCAAGGTCCTGGTTTTGGTGAGTTTTACCATGATGACTTTAATAGAGTTGGTGGATACCACACTGAAATGGGTACTGGAGGGTTATTAATTGTACCTGGTGCTGGTGAAGTAATGGCAGGTATGGTGGATGCATCTGTATTTAGAGGTGGTGCCATCTGGGCAAATGGTGTACGTGTTAATAGTAACAGTACAGGTTTGCCACTTAGAGGTAAAGCCTACTATAGCAATAGTGGTATCAGCCAATTTGGTAAAGCAAATGGTATGGGTGACATTGTTGCTGCAATTGATGCTTTATCTTTCTTAGAAATTGGTAACTATGTATGGAATGATGCCAACTATAATGGTATTCAAGATCCTACTGAAACTGGTATTGCTGGTGTAAAAATGAATTTATACAATGCAACTACTGGTGCCTTAGTTAAATCAACTACTACTGACGCTAATGGTAACTATTACTTCTCTACCTTAAATGGCGATAATATTTTACCTAATACAAATTATGTAGTAGTGGCAGGTGTTGGTCAATACAATGGCACAACCAATGTATTCACCGTTAATGGGAAAGGTTATGCCATCACACCTGCATTTGTAGGTGAAGGCACAAACCCTACATTAAACGATAATAACTTTAGTGCTTCTACAGTTACAACCGCATTGGGTGCTATACCTGCTAACTTACCTAAGTTCGATGTAACTACTGGTAACGTAGGATATGTAAATCACACAATTGATTTAGGTTTAACTTATGGCACAATCGGTAATTACGTTTGGAAAGACACCAATAAAGATGGTATCCAAAACGAACCAGCTGCCAATGGCATTAATGGTGTAACCGTTAATCTATTAAAAGATGATGGCACAGGTAATTTTGTTGTGGTTGCTACTACAACAACTGCCGATTCTGTTACAGGTGGTCGTCCTGGTTACTATAACTTCCAAATTGCACAAAGTGGTAACTACAAGGTTCAGTTTCCTGCTATTTTAAATGGTAGCGATTCTTTAACTACTCAAACCGCTACAGCTGCAACTGATTATAACAGCGATGCTGACAGATCAAATGGTTTAAGCCCTGTAATTGTAATGGATATTACAAGCACAGGTGTAGCTAAAAACAATCCTACAATTGATGCAGGTTATTATACACCTGTAGGTAGTTTAGGTAACTACGTTTGGTACGATGATAATAATGATGGTATTAATAATGAGCCTGCTGCTAATGGTATCAATGGCGTAACTGTAGAATTGTACAAGAAAAACAGCTCTAACGTGTATGTTTTATTTGCAACTACAACTACTGCTGACTCATTATCTGCAACAGGTGGAACTAGTAACCCTGGTTACTATAATTTCCCTAACCTTTTGGCAGGTGACTATAAAGTGAAATTCCCTACAAGCGTTGGAACTTTCCCATTAAGCGATGTTAAAAACCAAGCGGCACAAGAAGATTATAATAACGACGCTGATAAAACAACTGGTTATAGCGGTGTGGTTACTATTAATCCAATCTCTGCTACTAGCTTAGATCAAAATAACCCTACAATAGATGCTGGTTATAAAACCAATATTGGTAGCTTAGGTAATTATGTCTGGTACGATGCAAATGGCAATGGTTTACAAGATGAGCCTGCTTCTAATGGTATTAACGGCGTAAAAGTTTACTTATACAAAGAAATTACTGGTGTGTTTACAAAAGTTGATAGCACAATTACTGCTAACAATGGTGGTAACCCTGGTTATTACAATTTCCCTAATTTAGGTAGTGGTAATTATCAAGTAGAATTCCCGCTTTCAACATCAGCTGGTACATTAACTACTGCTAACCAAACTGCTAAAACAGATGGTAATAGTGATGCTGATTTGACAACTGGTAGAAGTGCTACTGTGATACTTAATACTCAGTCTGCCGTAGCATTAGACGTAAACAACCCAACTATTGATGCAGGTTACAGACCTGCAGGTAGTTTAGGTAATTATGTTTGGTACGATAGCAATAACAATGGTATTCAAGACGAACCTGCTGCAAATGGTATTAATGGTGTTACTGTTAAATTATTGAAAGATGACGGTACAGGTAACTTCGTACAATTTGCTACAACTACTACTGCAGATTCTGTTGCTGGTGGTAGACCAGGTTATTACAACTTCCCTAATTTATTAGCGGGTAGATATATTGTACAATTCCCTACTTCTATTGGTAATTATCCTATTAGTGATGTTACAAACCAAGCACCCCAAGTAAACTATAACAATGATGCCGATAAAGCAACTGGTTATAGTGGTGTGGTTACAATAGATGTGTATGGTTCTGGTTTAAATAAAGACAACCCAACTATTGATGCTGGTTATAGAACCAATATCGGTAGCTTAGGTAACTATGTGTGGACAGATACAAACGCTGATGGTGTTCAAAATGAGTCTACAACTAATGGTATTAATGGTGTGAAGGTTTACTTATTGAAAGAAACTGCACCAGGTGTTTATACCAAATTTGATAGTACTGTAACGGCCAATAAAGGTGGTAATCCTGGTTACTATAATTTCCCTGATTTAAACAGCGGTAATTATAAAGTACAATTCCCTACCACAATTTATGGCTCACCAATAAGCAAACAAACTGTTACACCTCAAACAGATTTAAACAGTGATGCTGATTCTGCTACTGGTATTTCTCCAGTGGTTGCTATCAATACATCTAGTTCAAATCATTTGGATGTAAATAACCCAACAATTGATGCAGGTTATAAATACTCTGTTGCACCAAACTGTAACATGACTGCTTCAATTACTGTTAATCAAATTGCACAGTGTGTAACTAATAATCAATACCAATTCACTGGTAACTTTACTGGTGGTACTGGTCCTTACACATTCTTCTGGGATTTGAATGATGGTACATATGCTTATACTAAAGATGTAACACACACTTATGCAACTGCAGGTGAACATGACGTTACCTTTATTGTAAGAGATAGCAGAGGTTGTGAAGCACATGCTTCTACTGTACAGATTTATATAGGTGCTAAACCAATTGCTGCATTTGAAGTTTATAACAATTCTGGCACTGGTGCTGGTGTTTCATTCAATAGTACCTCTACTATTAGCGGTGGCTGGATGACATACAAATGGGATTTAGGTAATGGTACAACATCAACGTTGAGCAATCCTGGTCCTATCTATTATGCACCTGGTACATATTCTGTTACATTAATTGCTACTGGTAATTTTGGTTGCAGCGATACTATTACAAAAACTATCGTTGTTCCTAATCCTGGTTCATACTGTACTGCACCTACTGCTGCATTTACTATTAACAATGCTTCACAGTGTGTAAATGGTAATGTATTTGCCTTTACCAATGCAACAATCAATGGTTCTACTTACAAATGGAACTTTGGTGACGGTTCAGCAGTAGTAACTGCAAGTGCAGCTAGTCATACTTATGCAAGTGCTGGTACTTATACAGTTACTTTAATTGCAACCAATACTTGCGGTAGCGATACAGTAACTAAAATAGTGGTTGTTAAGCCTTTACCAGCAACACCTGCTGCCATTAGTGGTTCAACTAGTGTAAATGCTGGTAACGTTATTACTTTATCTACTTCATCTACAGGTGGTGTATGGTCAAGTTCTAACACTGCTGTTGCTACTGTAAATGCTTATGGTTTTGTATATGGCTTAACTGCAGGTACAACTACTATTAGCTATACATTAAGCAACGATTGTGGTTCTGTAAGTGCTACTTATGTAGTAACTGTTATTGGTTCTATTGTTCCACCAGTTACTTGTGTAAGCCCTACAGCAAACTTTACAATCAATACTGCAAACCAATGTTTAGCATCTAATGCTTATACATTCACTAACAGTACTACGGGTACTTCACCTACATATGCATGGGATTTTGGTGATGGTTCAACAACAACTACAGCAAATAGTACACATACCTATTCTGTAGCCGGTACATTCAATGTTAAATTAGATGTTACCAATGCTTGTGGTACTAGCACGATTACTAAAACAGTTGTTATTTCAGATGTACCTGCTCAGCCAGCATCTATCAGTGGTACTACGGCTGTATTAGTTGGTTCTACTACTGCATTAAGCAGTGCAACCACAGGTGGTACATGGTCTAGCAACAATACAGGCGTTGCAACTGTAAACCCTACAACTGGTCTTGTTACAGGTATTGCAAATGGTACTGCAACAATTACTTACACTGTAAGTAACGCTTGTGGTTTTGCTTCAAGATCTGTTACTGTAACCATATCTACACCGGTAGTACCTTGCGTATTGCCTTCTACACCAGCATCTATTACTGGTACAACTACCTTAACCGTGGGTGCAACAACTACTTTAAGTAGTGTAACCGCAGGTGGTGTATGGAGCAGCAGTAACACAGGTGTTGCAAACATCAATCTATCAACTGGTTTGATAACAGCAGTAGGTACAGGTACAACAACTATCAGCTACACAGTATCAAATGCATGTGGTAGTGCCAGTGCAAGTAAATTAGTAACAGTAAACACAGCCTGTGTAACACCAGTTGCTAACTTTACTGTAAACAACGCAACACAGTGTTTAAATACCAATAGCTTCGTATTTACCAATACAACAACAGGAACAGCAGACAGCTATACATGGAACTTTGGTGACGGAAGCAGTACCGCAACGAGCCCTACACATACTTATGCAGCAGCAGGTACTTATACAGTAACCTTGCAAGCATCAAGTGCATGTGGTGGTAGCAGCAAAACAACAACGGTAACTGTTCAGTCTGGTGCTACAGCGCCTGCTGCAATAGGTGGTACACCTTCTGTACCTGTTGGTTCAACTACTACACTTACTTCTTCAACTGTAGGAGGTGCGTGGTCAAGCAGCAATACTGCAGTAGCAACAGTTAACCCTACAACGGGTGTTGTTACAGGTGTTGCAGCTGGTACAGCAACAATCAGTTACACAGTTAATAATGGTTGTGGCTCTGCAAGTGCTACATTGCTAGTAACAGTTACTGTTCCTTGTGGTGCGGGTACAACGTCTACAACTAATGCAACAATCTGTCAAGGTACAGGCTATAGCTTCAATGGTGGTTACTATACAGTAGCAGGTTCTTACACCGCACATTTAACCAATGTTGCAGGTTGCGATAGCGCCGCTACATTAGTATTAACGGTTAATCCATTACCTACACAGCCTTCAGCTATTACAGGTACTACGTCAATATTAGTAGCAGGAACTACTACATTAAGTAGCACACCAGCAGGTGGTGTATGGTCAAGCGCTAATACATCAGTTGCAACTGTAAATCCTTCAACTGGCCTTGTTACAGGTGTTGCCACAGGTTCTGTAGCAATTACTTATACAGTAACAAATGGTTGTGGTAGCAGAAGCGTAAGCACTACAGTAACAGTAGGTACACCAGTGGTAGTAGTACCACCTACACCAACATGTAACTTAGTAGCTGGTTTCACCATCAATAACAACAGACAATGTGTTACCGATAACCAATTTGTATTTACCAATACAACAACTGGCGGTACTGCACCATATACTTACCTATGGGATTTGAACGATGGTACTTATGCTTCTACACAGCACGTAACTAAAACTTACGCTACATATGGTGAGCATGATGTAACCTTGAAAGTAACTGATGCGAATGGTTGTGTAAGCAATGCAAATGCACAGCAGTTATACGTAGGTGCAAAACCAAAAGCTTCATTCAGTATTTTAACTAATACTGGTAGCGGTTCAAGCACTACCTTCATTAGTTCAAGCACTGTAGCTTTAGGTACTATGAGTTACTTATGGGATTTGGGTAATGGCCAAACATCAACTTTGGTAAACCCAACCACCAACTATACACCAGCACCAGCTACACCTTACACTATTAAATTAATAGTAAGTGGTTGGGGTACTTGTAAAGACACTGCTATACAAACCTATACACAATATGCTATTGCAAGCGTAAGTGTATATCCTAACCCAGTAATGGATGCTATACAAGTAAGCTTTAGAGCTGCTTCTGCAACACCAACTACTGTTAAGATTATGGATTTGGCTGGTAGAGTATTACAAATACAAACTGTAACCCCTGTTTCTACTGGTGCTAATGTAACAGCAACTTTAGATACACGTGGCTTACAAAGCGGTAGCTACATTGTACACATATCTGATGTACAAAACGGCTTCTTAGCTACAAAAGCTATCTTGAAACAATAACTATAAAAGGTTTCAAATACATTAAAACGGCTAGTAACGAAAGTTGCTAGCCGTTTTTTATTAGATTGATGGATCTAGTAAATGTAATTAAGTGAGATAATTATTGTTTTCAAAAGAGTGTTGTAGGTGTTACTTTCTAGTCAGGTAATCTACAAAAGCCAAGAATCCTCACTTTGTATGCTGAATTAAGCTAGTTTATTATCAGGTCATGACGAATGATAGGAATGATAGCGAGCTTATTGATTTATGGATTCATGTATAAGGTTTTGTAAAAGGCATTGAAGCAATGAAAGATTTAGTAAGAAATAAATAGTAACTGATTATTTATTGTTTGACAACAACTAGCCCAGCAACAAATTAAATGTTGTCAACGTTAGTGTTGCCAAATGTTTTAAAAAGCAAATGGAAACAGAAGGTGCGGAAACAAACAAAATGTTTCCATAGATGGTGTTTCCAAAAGGATTTTTGAAAGCAGCTAGTTTAAAACAAAAAGAGGCGGTCTCAAAAACATGAGACCGCCTCTTTTGCTACCTTGCTTCGATAATTATTTTTTAGTGGTTGTAGCTATTGGCTTATAAATAAACTTTGGGCCAGCAAAGCAAGGTGTCGCTTTTATTTTAAAAATACCATCTTCATTTACCACATTTGCCCAGCAATATTCTGCACCAGGTGTATCATCGTTTTTCATTTGTGGTACATACCATAGTACAATGCTGCTGTTGTTAATTTTTTCAGGGTTAGGCTCTATAAATTTCTCAGGGCCTTGTTTGTAATCTGTATTGCAGCAAGGGCCAATGGTAATTAAATCGTTATAACCTTCTTGTAATTCTGGGTGGTTTTTGGTAATGTACAAGTAGGCATTATCGCCTCTGCCACCGTCTTTAAACTGCCCTGTAGATGGTTGAATAAAATACTGCGCATCAGCATTTGGCTGTATGGCATATTGGTAGCCTTCTTTGGTGTAAGCAGTGGTGGGTTTTTGTAATTGCCAGCCCTCTTTGTTCCAAATGCTCCAATCTGTTTTGTTCCATTCTTTAAATTGTTGGTTATCGCCTGTAAATTCTACACGTATTACAGGGCGATATGTACCATCATTGCCACAGCCTCTGCCTAAGCTTGCAACTACCACTCTAAAGTCGCCATTATCGTAAAACAAATAGCGCTGCGAATAGCTATAATTACATGGTGTTGGGTACATCTCGCTGTAAAATTTTTGTTCTAGTACAAAGCCTTTTTCGTGGTTGTCTTCGTCTATAAATTCAAAAATTTGAGGTGGTTCTGTAGCTACTACTGCACTTTGGCTAAACATTGGGCAACCCACTGCATCGCTGTAACCAAAGCCATCGGTATTGCTATAACTCACGTGCCAGTCTACCAGTTTAGCGCTGTTTAATACAGGTTTGTCTTGGTACTTTACATCAAATATTTTTAAGCCATCGCTGCTTGTTAATATGTAATCAACTTTCCAGTTGTGTTTAGCTACTGTATTTACTTTTTCGCAAAAACAATCTTGTATGGTTTCATTTTGAATTTTACGCTCTGTGAGCAATTCGTTTTGCACGTTGTTACCAAGATTTGTCCATCTTACACCTACTAATTTCATTTCGGTAATATCTACAATAGCCCATAAAGCACGGTCTTTTGATACAAACGTAGGCGCTAGACATAAGTGCATACTACGTTCGCAACGGGTTTTGTTTAGTGCTGTTTTGGTATTGCTCATCACTGGCATGTTAATGCTAGGTTTAAAGCCGAGGGCTTTTTCTACTTCTTTAGAATTGATGGCTATTTCTATACCTAGGCGAGCGATTGCGTTAGGAACATCTGGCTGCGTTTCGGTAAGCGTATTTACCAAAATCACTTTCTTATCCTTCATATCTACAACAGCAACTGTACTTAGGTTGTAGGCAAAATTGTACATCTCAACTTGAAAGTATCTGCCTTTTTCAAAGAGCACACCTTTAGGTATTACACTTTGCCTTGCATAATACACACCAAAAATTTGATTGAGTAATGCTTTTTTAGTAGTAGCATCTATTAAAAAGCGAGAAAAATTGGTGTCTTTTAAAGCAATGGTTTCTGCTAAAACAATAGAATCGTTTAGCCCTGTATTTTTACCTAAGTCTAAAAAAATGGGTTGTTTTTTAGCTAGTGCTGTTGCTATTTGTTTTTTGCGTTGCACAATAGCTGCCAATGTATCGTTGGTACTCTTACCAAGCACTTCGCTCTTATACACGTTTACATAGCTATAGTTGCTAGAAGTGTCTTGTGCACTAGCGATGCCATAAAACAAAATGGCGCTCAAGGTTGCTAATAGTTTATTTCGTATCATGCTTTTGTTTGTGCTTATCTATAAAACTTGAATCGGTTAAGCTTTCTAAAAAATAAATCAGTTGTATTTTTTCTTCAGGCGTAATGGTGAAACCCTTTATTAGTGGGCTTTTTAGCGCATTGTTATAGCCATTGCCTTTGTAGGAGCCAGTAGTAATATTGCGGCCGCCTTTGCTGTAGATATCTATCATCTCATTTAATGAGGCTACGCTGCCATCGTGTGTGTAAGGTGCGGTAATGCTTACGTTTCTTAAGCTTGGTACTCTAAATTTACCTTTGTCAGCAGCTTGGTGTGTTACATCATACAAGCCTTGGTCTGTAGTAGGGTAGGTGTTACTATCACCTACATTGTACAAGCCAGTATTGTAAAAATCGCTTGCTGATGCGCTACCCAAATTTTTACTGTTGTGGCAGTAACTGCATTGTAATTTTTTAGAGAAAAATAATTGCATACCTTTTTTGGCATCAGCACTTAAAGCATTCGTATCACCACGTAAATACTTATCATAGTTGCTTTGATAGCTTATTAAAGTGCGTTCATAAGCCACTATACACTCAATCATTTCAGCGATTGTAATGGTGTTTTTTTTGTAAATGGATTGTATGTTTTTACTATAAATGCTGGCAATTCGTTGCAACATGTTAGCTTCATTATTATACCAGCCTAGCTCGTTAGGTAAGTGGTTAAATAATGGCATTTGTATTTGCTGTTGTAACTGTTTTACATTGCTGTCGGCCCAGGTATAACAAGGGTAAGTGCTAATATTTTGTAGACCCGGTGCATTGCGTTTTACATTATAACCATCAATACCAATAGATTTTTTGTAGCCATCGGTAAAAGCAAATTGAGGATCGTGACAGCTACTGCAAGATTTTGTATTGTTTAATGATAGCGCATTGCTAAAGAATAAGATTTTACCAAAAGCCGCCTTGCTAGCTGTTGTATTTTTATGGCTTGTGGCATTACCAAATAGAAATGGCAAGCTAATGATAGCTAGGTTGAGAAATAGGGTAGTATATAATAGCGGACTTTTTTTCATGGCGCATTATTCTATTGATTCTAAAATCCAACGATTACTCACTTTGCTCCAAACAAAACGATAGGTAGATTCAATTTTATCGCTTGTAGCCTCAAGATTGTAATTAAATGATTTGCCAGTAACAATCATTGCGCCATTTACAAATCGTATTTTTCTTGGCTTATCGTCACCACGTAGGCCAAGGTTTTCAAGGCTTGTTTCTAATCTAAAGCTATTTCTTACCAATGCGCCTTTGCCATCAATAAGGTAAGAGAAAATTTTGCCATCTCTAGCACTACCATAATATAATCGTCGGGCATTTTTTTCATCTGTAGAAATGGCTAATGACAAAGCATCTGCATTTGTAAGCGTGTCTATAATTTTTTTTGTAGCAACATCAATGTGGTAAATAGCGCCAATTTCTTTCCGCCTACTACTGCCATATACACTGCTTGTCCAAATGCTCATATCGGTACAGTCGAACGTTAAACTAAGTAAACCATATGGGTTGTTAATAGCTTGTGTGCTATCTGCTTTAAGATCCATCCACACACTCATTTTTCCCGTTTCGCTATCTACCTTCATTATTCTATTCATTTGCCAAGGCTTATTCTGCAAAAGCGAAATAAAAGGTGTGGGCAAAACATAAATATTGCCTTTATTATCAAATGTGATAGATGATAAATAGCCAAACTGTTTCCAGGTTGCATCTTGATACACTTTTTGCCTTTCTTGATTGGCATTTACAGCTTTGGTCTTTTTGTCTCTTGCAAGTTCAATCAGCATTAAACCTACCTTGTTTTTTTCGGTAGTGCTAAAGGCGCTTGCTGCAATATCGTAACCCATTTTACCAACAAATGATGGGAATTTCGTACAGCTATTATTGTTAATAACCTGTTTAACTTGAGCTACAGCAATATGAGTGATTGCAATAAAAAAAGTAAAAAAGCCTATGATGAAGTTTCTAAAAAGATGCATATATCTTGCGGGTGAAATGTGCTATCAAATGTAGGCACTAATTTATTTTTAAGCGCTTAGTACCTTAGAAAATAAAGCGTTTAAATGTAAAGAACTAAGCAATTGGCAACACAATGATAAAATGATTCTCTTTTTGATTGATGGCTTTATAATTGAGTGTGCTTTTGTGTAATTCAATGATTCTGTTTACAATTGATAAACCCAGGCCATAACCTTTTTTTGTAGATGCATTTTTTCCCCTAAAAAAAGGCATGGTTATCTTCTCAATTTCGTTTTCAGACAATTGATTACCGGTGTTGCTAAACGTGATTTTTACGTACGGCTTTACAATTGCAATGCCTATAGCAACTTTTTGGTTATCAGAATAGAAATAGGCGTTTTTAATCAAATTTCTAAAGGCGGATTTAAGCAAAGTATCGTTTGAGTAAATCAATAAATCTGTATCATTTTCAGGTATTGTTTCAAAATTTAGTTCAATTTCTATGTTGTCAAATTGCCTTTTGGCATCAGCTATGGTTTCATATAATAGTTCATCTATACGAATTGCTGGCCATGTATTTAAAAAGTTTATTTTATCGTACTGAGAAATAAGCAAAAGCGAATTTGTTAGTTCAATAAGATTGGTTTGGTCTTCTTTTAGAGATTCTAATACGCGTTTATATCCAGCAGTGTCAAGGTTTCTATTAAGAGCCGCCTCAGTTTGCGATAGCATGGTTGCCAAAGGTGTTCTTAGCTCGTGTGAGGCATTTTGTACAAACGTTTTTTGACTCTCAAATGCGTTGTTTAAGCGCTTCAACATGGCATTGAAGTTCTTAGCTATCATATTTATTTCGTTATTGCCTTTGCCTTCATCTATCTGTTTGGTTAAGTTAAGAGCTGTGGTATCTTCTATTTGCGTACTTAGTTTTACAAGGGGTTTTAAAGCCTGTTTAATAAAGTAGAAAGTGGCAATTACAGATGTAGATAGTGCCGAAAAAAATACAATTAGTAATATATAGCTAAGATTCTCTAATTTCCTAAAGCCCGTTTTATCTATCGCACTTACAAATACATAAGCATCATTTTCAGGCGAATACAATGCTATCGATTCTCTGCCTTTATAAGTGAAAGTGTGTTGTTGCTCAGCTTTTACAATTTTATAAATACTATCATTTTTTAAGAAACTGTAAATGCTATCTGAAGGCTGGTTATAGGTGATAGCTCGCTTGCTATTTACAACGGTAATACGCTCGTCAGAAAGATTATTTGTATTTAGCTTGTAAATATAATCTACATATAAATAGTTGCTTAATGATATTAGATTTAATTCGCTGTAAACTGCATTCGCTTCGTTTGCTAGCCTTTGATTAAAATCTTTAGCTCTGTAGTTTTTATATAATACATATATGCTTACCAGCGAAGAACATAAAATAATAGCGATGAATGTATTAAAAAACAAAGTATATCTAACTCTTAGGCTCATACAAAATCTCTTTTATATAGTAGCCAAAACCTGGTTTGGTATGAATGAGCTTTTCGTCAAAGGGTTTATCTAGCTTGTTACGCAAAAAACTAATATACACTTCAATAGTATTGGTACCTGTATCAAAACTTACGTCCCAAACTTTAGTCATAATTTCTTGCTTAGAAATTACTTTGCCTTTATTTATTGCTAATAAATGCAATAATGCAAACTCCTTGGCTGTAAGTGATATTAATTCGCCACCACGTGTTACCGTTTTTACGGTTAGGTCAATAATTAAATCGCTAATGATTACTTTTTCAGGCTCACCAACTGTGCCTTCTGAGCGTTTTAGGGATACTTTTATTCGTGCAAAAAGTTCGTCAAAATGAAATGGTTTTACAATATAATCATCTGCCCCAAGGCTAAAGGCATCTACTTTATCATTAATTTCTCCTAAAGCTGACAATACGATTATTGGGATTCGTTTATTAATTTGTCTAAACTCTTTGCAGAGTTCTAAACCATTTTTATGGGGTATGTTAATATCTAATAAAACTAAAGCGTATTGATTTTCATTAAATAATTGCTCAGCAATTAAGCCATCTTTGGCCATGTCTGTATCGTAACCTTGCCTTTCAAGTTCTTCTTTTATTATTTGATTAAGTTTGGGCTCGTCTTCTACCAATAAAATTTTGTATGGGGTACTCATTGGTTTTGCTATAAATTTAGGTGAAAATTAGGCAATTAAAATGAGATTAAAGTTTACGGTACTAACATTTTTTGTGGCACTAATGGCAAATGCACAAGTATTTACTACAACGTTTGAAAAAACTAATGGTTTTGAAACCACTACTTACGACAATTGCATCGCCTTCTACAGGCAACTTGCAGCAAATTCAACTAAACTTCAAGTAAAAACATTTGGCAATACAGATGCAGGTTATCCGTTACATCTAATCATTTTTAGTGGGGATAAAAGTTTTACTCCTTCAAGTTGGCAACAGCAAAACAAATTGGTAATACTTGTAAACAATGGTATTCATCCCGGCGAGCCCGATGGTATAGATGCAAGCATGATGCTACTACGAGATATTGTAAAAGGTAAAATTTTAGTGCCATCGAATATTGTTTTAGCAATTATTCCTATTTACAATATTGGTGGTAGTTTAAATAGAGGCAGCTTTAGTCGTGTAAATCAAGATGGGCCTTTGGCCTATGGTTTTAGAGGTAATGCACAAAACCTCGATTTGAATAGAGATTTCACCAAGTCTGATTCTCGTAATGCAAAAGCTTTTGCACAAATATTTCATTACCTCAATCCAGATATTTTTATAGACAATCACGTAAGCGATGGCGCAGATTATCAGCATACTATGACATTGCTTACTACACAGCACAGCAAACTAGGTGGTAGTATTGGTAATTATTTACACACCACATTCGAGCCATCTATTTTTAAAAGTATGGCTAGTAAAAATTGGCCATTAACGCCTTATGTAAATTTTGAAGATGGTAATCCTGAAAAAGGCTGGCAAGCATTTTACGATGCGCCACGATATAGTACAGGTTATGCAGCATTATTTGGTACTATTGGTTTTATGCCCGAAACGCATATGTTAAAACCATTTGCCCAAAGAGTAAAAAGTGATTACGCACTAATGGAAACGATATTGCAACAAGCCGCATTACAAGCAAAAGCCATTAAGCAAAACCGAAAAGCAAGCCTAGAAGCCATACAGCACCAGCAAAGTTTTGCCTTAAATTTTGTGGTTGATAGCACTAGAAAAGATACGATTACATTTTTAGGCTACGCTGCAGAACAAAAGAAAAGCGAGGTAACTGGTATGAATCGATTGTTTTATAACCACGATAAACCATTTACAAAGCAAGTGGCATTATACAACTATTTTGTAGGGCAAAATGTGATTACAAAACCTAAAGCTTATATTATTCCTCAAGGTTGGCACGATGTGATTGATTTATTAAAATTGAATAAAGTTGCTGTAACAACTTTGGCAAAAGACACACAAATATTGGTAGAAGCCTACAAAATTGAAGACTATAAAACTAGCTCTAGGGCTTACGAAAAACATTACCGCCATAGCAATACTAAAGTGAGTGTAAGCAAGCAGAAGATTCAATTTTTAAAAGGTGATTGCATCATTTATACAGGGCAAACTTGCGATAGATTTTTGGTAGAAATGTTAGAACCTACAGGTGATGACAGTTATTTTGCTTGGAATTTTTTTGATGCCATCTTGCAGCAAAAAGAAGGTTATAGCGATTATAGATGGGAAGACGTAGCGGCTAAATATTTACAACAACATCCAGAATTGCAGCAAGAATTAGCAGCAAAACGACAAGCAGACCCTAAGTTTGCAGCTTCGGCTAGCCAGCAGTTAGACTTTGTATACAAGCATTCGCCTTACTACGAGCCAGCTCATTTACGTTACCCTGTATATAGATTAGTACAGTAATTATTTATTGATTTTTAATTTGTTAGCATGAGTCATAAAGCGTTGTTTTTCCCATCTGTACAAGCAGATATTGTAGATGTATTAATTGCAGAATTGTCAGAAATAGGCTTTGATGGCTTTGAAGAAGTAGAAGAGGGGCTTAAAGCATTTATTAAAGAAACTGATTTTGATGAAGCAGAAGTATCGATACTTGCTCAAAAATATGCGGTAGATTTTACCACAGAAACGATACCTGTACAAAACTGGAATGAAGTGTGGGAAAGCAATTTTGATCCCATGCAAGTGGATGATTTTGTAGGTGTAAGAGCTAATTTTCATGCACCAATGCAAGGTGTAACACATGAAATTTTGATTACACCTAAAATGAGTTTTGGTACAGGTCATCATGCTACTACTTATATGGTAATGCAGCTGATGAAAGACATCGATTTTACCAATAAAACAGTATTTGATTATGGTACAGGTACGGGTATTTTGGCCATTTTAGCTGAAAAGCTTGGTAGTCAATCTATTTTAGGTATTGACTATGATGATTGGTGTATAGAAAATGCAACCGAAAATTTAGCTGCAAATGATTGTAAATACATCACCATAGAAAAAGCAGATACAGCCAAGCTTGATGCAAAATTTGACATTGTAATAGCCAACATTAACAAAAATATCATCCTTGATAACATGGCTTATCTAGCTGATGATGTAGTTTTAGGTGGTGAAGTTCTGTTGAGTGGCTTGTTGCAAGAAGATGAGGCCGATATCTTAGCAGAAGCATTGAAATTCAATTGGAAACATCAACTTACTATAAAAAAAGGCATGTGGATTGCCCTACATTTTGTGGCATAATTCAGCAGATTTTGTGTTAAGGAATTATGAATTTTAAGTCTTAACCCATATATTTGTAAAATCACTTTAACCCCTATTGCATGAAGGAAGTTTTTTTCATAGTATTAGCGTATCTTATTGGATCTATACCAACATCGGTTTGGGTAAGCCGATATTTCTTCGATATTGACATTAGAGATTATGGCAGCGGTAATGCTGGTGCTACCAATACTTACCGTGTTTTGGGTAAGCAATGGGGTACTTTTGTAATGATTGTCGATATGCTGAAAGGCGTTATTGGTACATCTTTATACATTTTTCTTCCCACTTATTTAGGTGCACCAAACGAACTTGATAGAACCAATTTAATGATAGGTTTAGGTTTATCATCTGTTATCGGTCACATTTTTCCTATTTGGGCCGATTTTAAAGGTGGTAAAGGTGTAGCAACATTATTTGGTATGGCTGTAGCAATTCAACCTTTAGTAGCTTTATGTTGTGTAGGTGTGTTTTTGTTGGTGCTATATCTTACACGTTTTGTATCGCTTAGTTCTATTTTGGCTGGTATAGCTTTTATGGTGTTTATTTTATTTATCTTCAATGAAAAAGAAACGCTCTATAGAATATTTGCAGTAGTGGTGGCATTAATGATTGTTTTGACACACCAAAAAAATATTGGACGTATTTTAAAAGGTACAGAAAGCAAAGTGCCAATACTTAAATACAGAGATAGAAGAAAGCAAAAAAAATAGTGGAACGATATTTGTTTAATTAAAGCGTCGAAGTAATTTACCTTTGGCGCTTTTCTTTTATATAGAAGTCGCAGCTATTTTAGCGCTTAAGAAACCACTTAAAATTATGACAAAACAATTTCTTTCTATTGCCTTACTTGCTACAAGTGTATTTTTTTCTGCTTGTACGCAAAACACCATTACAGGTAAAAACCAGTTAAGCTTAATTTCTGATGCAGAAATTATAGCAGCAGCAAACACAGAATACAAACAATTTATTAGCACTAATAAAGTAGTTACTGGAGGTAGCAGCGATGCTGCAAGTGTAACTAGAGTAGGTAACAGAGTGATTGCGGCTGTAAAAAAATACTATGCAGATATGGGTAAATCTGCTGAGTTAGATAGCTATCAGTGGGAAATAAACACAGTAAGCAGTAAAGAAGCGAATGCTTGGTGTATGCCTGGCGGCAAAATAGTTGTGTACACGGGTATTCTACCAATCACACAAAACGATGCAGCACTTGCGGTTGTTATTGGCCACGAAGTAACTCATGCTTTAGCAAGCCACGGTAAGCAACGTATGAATGCAAGTTTAATTCAGCAGTTGGGTGGCGAAGCATTATCGGCAGCTTTGGCTAATAAGCCCAAAGAAACACAAGCATTATTTAATAGTGCATACGGTTTGGGTTCGCAATATGGTGTTATGTTACCTTTTGCAAGAAAAGATGAATACGAGGCTGATAAGTTTGGTTTAATGTTTATAGCTTTGGCTGGTTACGATCCAAGAGAAGCCATTAAATTCTGGCAAAGAATGTCGGCTGCAAGTGGTAGCTCTCAAAAACCACCTGAATTTGCAAGCACTCACCCTAGTGATGAAAACAGAATTAAGCAGCTACAAAGTATCATGGATGATACAATAAATAAATATTACAAGCCGTAAAATGTTAAAAATTAATTTTTTAGGGTCTAAAAGCAGCGTTTTTACAAAATAGCTGCTTTTTTATTGTCTTTTACCGCTACATTATTTTAACTTTGCAACCTGTTTAGCAGATTCAATTAATATAAGTTCTTTAGGATGTCCAATCTAAGTTTATTTGAAAAGTTAGAATTAAAGGATGAGAAAACCCTTTTGATTCAAGGAATACCGTCTTCAATTGAGAAGCAATTTGCAAAATTAACCTATGCAAAAAATGTAACCCCACTTTTAAAAAGCAAAAAAGTTGAGTTCGCTTTAGTGTTTGCAATCAATCAAAATCAGTTAAATAATGTATTAAAAGAGGTGTTTCCTGCTTTAAATGCGGCTAGTAAATTATGGGTAGCTTATCCAAAACCAACTAGTAAAATTGTGAGTGATTTAAACAGAGATTGCACTTGGGCTTATTTAACCCAGCACGCTTACGAAGGTGGTGATGTAATTGAAATTGACAATGTTTGGGTAGCAATGCGTTTTAAAAAGAACGAAGAATTAGCTGCGCAATTAAAAGCTATTGCTGATGCAAATCCGCCAGTAGCTGTGGTGCCAACGGTAGATTTTGAGAAAAAATTAATTGTACCGCCAGCAGAACTTGAGAAAGTATTTGCAAAGCACAAAAAAGCAAAAGAATTTTTCACTTCTTTATCTGTAACTCACCAAAAAGAGTATGTGAGCTGGATTGAAGAAGCAAAAAGAAAAGATACAAAAGAAAGACGATTAGATGCAGTGTTAGAAAAATTGAACGCAGGCAAAAAATCACCTTCAGAAAAATAAGTCTAGATAAATTTAAAAAATCCCTAACTGAAATTGTCAATTAGGGATTTTTTATTTTAATCCCTTTTGTCTCGTAAATTGAAATCTTTTATTGAAAATAATTAACTAATGATACATACCGCTTTATTATCCTATGGCATGTCGGGCAGAGTTTTTCATGCGCCTTTTATTCACTTACATCCAAGCTTACAATTGGTTGGTTCGTGGGAAAGAACTAACCAATTGATTCAAAATGATTATCCTTATGCAAAATCGTATGCAAGTCTAGAAGCGCTATTGGCAGATGACAATGTAGAACTAGTAATTGTAAATACACCTACAAACACCCATTTTGAATACGCTAAAAAAGCCTTGCTTGCAGGTAAAGATGTAGTGGTAGAAAAAGCATTTACAACAACCGTAGAAGAAGCCATAGAGCTAAAAGCTATTGCAGAAAAAGTAGGTAAAAAGATTGCTGTATTTCAAAATAGACGCTGGGACAGTGATTTTAAAACGGTAAAACAAGTGATAGACCAGCAATTACTTGGTGCTGTTACTGAAATGGAAATTCAATTTGCAAGATACAATCCTGCATTAAGCTCAAAACTGCATAAAGAAGTACCAAATCCTGGTGCTGGCATAGTAAAAGATTTGGGGCCACATATTATAGACCAAGCTTTGTGTTTGTTTGGCAAGCCGCAAAGTGTTTTTGCTGATTTTAGAATTACAAGAACAAACTCTCAAGTAGAAGATTATTTTGAAATATTGTTGTATTACAAAGACAAAAGAGTACGTGTAAAAGCAGGCTATTTTATGCGAGAACCAGTGCCATCTTATATTGTGCATGGTACAAAAGGGTCTTTTTTAAAGTCAAGGGCTGATGTGCAAGAGGGGTTATTGCTAAAAGGTGCAAAGCCCGATATAACCAATTGGGGTGCTGAGCCAGACAATGAACAAGGATTGCTGCACACAGAAAAAGACGGTGTGGTTATTCGTGAAACCATACCAACATTAAAAGGTAACTATTACGAGTTTTACAATAAAGTATATGAGGCTTTAGCACATGATAAACCAATGCCTGTAACTGTAGATGATGGTATTTTGGTAATGCAAATAATAGATGCTGCTTATAAAAGTAATGCTGCGAAAAAAGTGATAGATTTATAGTTGTTAAGGTATCTTTTACTGATTAACTGTTAAATTATTTCTAATTTCATTGTAAGGGTTTGTTGCTAATTTTAAATTCCTATTTTACATTTTCAAACACATAATATGAAGAAACTGCTTATCGGTGCTATTGTATTGGCATCAATTACCACACAAACTTTTGCGCAAGCAAAATACCAATGGAAAGAAGTTGTATCTGGCAAGTACAAATACAAAGTTGTTAGTTCAGACCCAACCAAAGCTCGATTTTACACTTTGCCAAATGGTCTTACGGTTATTTTAAGTGAAAACAAGAAAACGCCACGTATTCAAACCTTGTTTGGTACAAGAGCTGGTTCTAACAACGACCCTAAAGACCACACAGGTTTAGCGCATTACCTTGAACATTTGTTGTTTAAGGGCACTAACAAATACGGCAGTTTAGATTGGGCAAAAGAAAAGCCTATATTGGATAAAATTGATGCTTTGTATGAAGCCTATAACAAAATTCCTTTTAGCGATTCTGTTGCACGCAAAGCCAAATACCATGAAATTGATAGCGTAAGTGGCGAAGCTGCAAAATTTGCCATTGCCAACGAATATGATAAAATGATGGCAGCAATGGGCTCGCAAGGTACTAATGCACACACTTGGGTAGAAGAAACGGTTTATGAAGAAAACATTCCTTCTAACGCTATTGATAAATTCTTAGCAGTACAATCTGAGCGTTTTAGAGAACCAGTGTTGCGTTTGTTTCATACAGAGTTAGAAGCTGTGTATGAAGAAAAAAATATTGGTATGGATAACGATGGCAGAAAAGTGTACGAAGTAATGCTTGCAGGCATGTTTCCTACTAATAACTATGGTCAGCAAAGCACTATTGGTACTGTTGAGCATTTAAAAAATCCATCTTTATTGGCTATTAAAGATTTTTATAGCAAATATTATGTGCCAAACAATATGGCTTTGGTAATGGTAGGCGATTTTAATGCTGATGTTGTGATTGCAAAAATTGATGCAGCATTTGCTTGGTGGAAACCTAAAACGGTAACACCATATAATCCTGCACCAGAAAAGCCTTTAACAGCACCTGTAGTAAAAGACGTATTTGGCCCAACGGCTGAAAATATTACTATTGCTTGGCGCATGCCAGGCGCAACAAGCTTTAAAGACAATGTATTGCTAGAATTAACTCGTAATATTTTGGCAAATGGTAAGGCTGGTTTAATTGATTTGAATTTGAACAAGCAACAAAAAGTGTTACGTGCTTCTGCGGGCGGTTTAGATTTTAAAGATTATGGTAGCTTACAAGTTTCTGGTTCGCCAAAAGCTGGGCAAACATTAGATGAAGTAAAAGCCTTGTTGATGGCGCAAATTGATTTATTGAGAAAAGGTGAATTTGACGAAACCTTAATTAAATCTACAGCAGCAAACTACAAGTTAGATAAACTAGAAAGTATTAAAGACATTAACAGTACTGCAAACGAACTGATGAATTCTTTTATACAAGAGAGAGGTACGATGTGGGATAAAAAAGTAGCGTTTTTAGATGCGATGAATACTGTTACAAAAGCTGAATTGGTAGCGTTTATTAACAAATATGTGACTGATGGTTATGTGGTAGTGTACAAACGTAAGGGTGAAGATAAAAACATCACCAAAGTGCCAAAACCAGCTATTACTGCGGTTGCGGTAAATAGAGATGCTCAAAGCCCTTTCTTAAAGTCAGTTGAAGCTATTAAGTCTACCAATATTCAACCAGCATTTTTAGATTACACAAAAGATATTCAAAAGTCTAAAGTTGGTGCTGCTACGGTGTATTATTCTCAAAATAAAGACAACGATATTTTTAGATTGTACTACCGCTTAAACATGGGTAGCTGGAACAATAAACTATTAAGTTCTGCTGCGCAATACTTACAATTTTTAGGTACAGATAAATTGAGTGCTGCTGACATCAGTAAAGAGTTTTACAAACTAGCTTGCTCATTTAATGTAAATGCTGGTACAGAATTTACCACTATCTCAATTACTGGTTTGCAAGAAAATTTTGACAAAGCTGTGGTGTTGTTTGAAAATGTTATTAAGAACTGTCAGCCAGATGAAGAGGCGTTGAAAAAACTAATTGCACGCATTCAAAAACAACGTACCGATACCAAATTGAACAAAGCAGCTATTATGAGCGGCCTTACAAGTTATGCCACTTATGGTGCACAAAATCCGTTTAACTATGTGTTAAGCAATGCAGAATTAAATGCAATTAAAGCTTCTGATTTAACTGATATTTTGCATGATTTAACCAATTACAGCCACGATATTGTGTATTATGGCTCTCAGCCTTTGGCAAACTTTACAGCAAGTATTGGCAAGTTACACGCAATGCCTACAGCGTTTAAACCAAATGCGGCAAAACAAGAATACATACCATTACAACAAAATAGTAATCAAGTATTATTTGCTAATTACGATATGGTGCAAGCTGAAATTAGATGGATTAAGAATTTAGACGCTTACGATGCTTCTAAAAATACCAGTATCGATTTGTTCAATAACTACTTTGGTGGTGGTAGTATGAGTGGTATTGTTTTTCAAACCATAAGAGAAAGTAAAGCTTTGGCTTACTCAACTTTTGCCGTGTACAGTAAACCACAGAAAAAAGAAAATCCATTTAGCTTTATTGCTTACGTAGGTACACAAGCCGATAAACTGAATGATGCAGTAAAATCGATGAATGAGTTGATTAATGATTTACCAAAGGCAGATAAGCTATTTGCTGATGCAAAAACAGCCATTAAAAAAGATATTGAAAGTGATAGAATTACTGATGAAGCGGTTATTTTCAACTATTTAAATGCACAGCGTTTAGGTCTTGATTATGATATTCGTAAGAAAACATACGCTGAAGTTGACAAGCTTACATTTGACGACATTAAAGCATTTACCAAGAAAGAGATTTCTGGTAAGCCTTATACATATTGCGTAGTTGCAAGTGAGAAAAAAGTAAATATTGATGACTTAAAACAATATGGTGAAGTGAAAAAACTAAGCCTAGAAGAGATTTTCGGTTATTAATTGAACTTCTTTTTGCAATAAAAAATCCCTTTGTAGCTGTTGCTGCAAAGGGATTTTTTGTTGATGCTTTTTTAGTTACCTCTCTTTCAAGCTTCTTTCTGCAATGGTTTTAGCAGCAATCCAACCGCTCGTCCAAGCATGTTGAAAGTTAAAGCCGCCAGTTACACCATCAACGTCTACTATTTCACCACCAAAAAATAAGTTCTCTACTTTTTTGCTTTCCATAGTGTTTGGGTCTACTTCTGCTAATTTTATGCCACCACTTGTTACAAATTCTTCTTTAAAAGTTGTTTTACCATTTACCGTAAACTCTTGTAATACCAAATTGCGTATGAGCCGGTATTGTGGCGCCGAAGGCAAATCTGCCCAGCGTGTATCTTCTGCAATACCACTTAGTTCTAGTAGATATTGCCACAATCTACTAGGCAAGCCAAATGGGTTTTTGTTGCCTATTTTTTGCGCAGCTAATGAAAATCTGTAATCAGAAAATTGAGGTTTTATATCAAATTCTGTCACTTCTCCAAGCCAATTTACAATAATGGTAAATTGATAATTTGCCGACGCTAAATATCTAGCGGCCCAAGCAGATAATTTTAAAACGGCAGGCCCACTCATGCCCCAATGCGTTATCAATAAAGGCCCCTTGCTGATAAATTTGGTACCTGCTATTTTCACCGTTGCGTTATCAACACTTACACCCATTAGTTCAGTAATTTTATTGTTGGGCATATTAAATGTAAACAGCGATGGTACTGGTTCTTCAATGCTATGGCCAAGGCTTGTAAGCCAGTTAAATTGATCAGTTTTAGGAAAACCACCACAAGCCACACATACATAATCGGCACTAATAATTGAGCCTGTATTGGTAAGCAAACTAAACGCTTTATTAATGAAGGCAATAGAGTTTATAGTACAGCTTAGCTCTATTTTTACTTTGTATTTTTTAGCTTCTGAAAGTAAGCAGTCGATAATAGTTTGTGAATTATCTGTTGTAGGAAACATTCTGTTGTCGGCCTCGGTTTTTAAGTTTACGCCACGCTCTTTAAACCATTCTATCGTATCGGTAGGGCCAAACCAGTTGAACGTTTTTTTTAAAAAATATTTGCCTCTTGGGTATTTTAAAATCAATTCGTTTACATCAAAGCAGGCGTGTGTAACATTGCATCTACCACCACCACTTACTTTTACTTTGCTTAAAACCTTGTTGTTTTTTTCTACAATTACTACCTCAAGGTTGGGGTTTTGCTTTGCAGCATTTACTGCACAAAAAAAGCCCGCCGCACCACCACCAATAACCACTAATTTTTTTGCCATTATAAATACGTGTTTAAGCTTTTGTTTTAAAAAATTGACATTGCTTTTGGCAAGGTTTAGCAGATGTTTGCAATAATAATTGTCAAATCACAAACTTCAAACAAAGTTTGGTATTATAATTGGATTGAGGGCACGAACCTTTATTTTTACTGCTATAAAGTGAATTGTATTTGAAACAGCTTTCTAAAATATCTAAAAGAGACATTTACATAGTTATAGCTGCTTTACTATTTATGGCATTTGGGCTTTTTACTAAAGTATTACCCTTAAATCATAAAGCGCTCATCGTTATCACTGTAATAGTTGCCTTGTGGGCTATTATTTTCAATACGTTTAAAAAAGCTGGCAGGTTTTTTCTTGTAGTAATCGCTTTATTCTTTTTTTTGTTGCTAATGGTACAAACGAGTTTTGTACAAACTTGGGCGGTAGGTATTGCCACAAAAAAGTTATCCAAAGCATTAGGTACCGAAGTGCGTATTAATGGTGTTAGTTTTTCATTATTTGATAAGGTGAATTTAGAAGGCACATTGATTCGTGATAAACAAAAAGATACCATCTTGTATGCAAATCAATTGCGCTTACGTATTACCGATTGGTTTTTTATAAAAGACAAAATAGACTTAAAGTTTATAGGCTTAGAAGATGCTGTGGTGAAGCTTCAACGAAAAGATAGTGTGTGGAATTATCAGTTTATCGCCAACTATTTTTCTAGTCCTAAAGCTAAAAAAGATACCGCAAAAGGCATTGAAGTGAACTTGAAGAAAGTTGACTTGAAGAACGTAACATTTGTGCAAAACGACTTATGGAACGGCGAAAGAATGACCATTAGTGTAAATAGTTTATTGCTTGATGCAAACGCACTGAGTTTTAATAACGATGTGTTTAAGGTAAATACTTTGCTGGTAGAAAAACCTTATATCAGCTTACAACATTTTACCGAATTTAAGCCATTAGCGCTTCGCAAAAGAAAGCCTGATAACCCAAAAGATACTTCTTTACGATTTAATTTGGGTGTCAATTTTATCATTGATAGCCTTAGCTTAAATAACGGCACATTTATTAATGAAAATACTGAAACTAAGGCTGATGCTGGTTTTGACGGTAATCATTTACAGATAACACAGTTGAAGGGTGTGTTTAAAAACTTGTCATTTGTAAGAGATACGTTGAAAGCCAATATGGATATAAGTTGCCGTGAACGTTGTGGTTTTGAACTGAAAAAACTTAAGACCAAACTTAAAATTACCCCACAAATAATTGAACTTGCTAAGCTGGATTTGCAAACCAATAAAAGCCGCTTAGGTGATTATTATGCGATGAAGTTTGCGCATTTTAATGATGATTTCGCTCATTTTACAAGAAATGTATTTTTAGATGCTAAGTTTAAAAACACCAGTGTATTTAGTGATGATATTGCCTACTTTGCTACTGACTTGAAAAGCTGGAAAAAGCAAGCGGTAGTTACTGGTAATTTTCTTGGTACAATTTCAGATTTTACGCTTAAAAACTTCAATATTCGCTCTGGTGTTACCACCAATATTGCTGGTAACCTAGCCATGAAAGGCTTGCCAGATATAGATAAAACCATGATTAACTTTAACGATGGTTATATCAAAACGAATAACGTAGATATGGCCATTGTTATTCCTGCATTGCGTAGAATGAGCAACCCGAATATTGCAGCATTAGGTGATGTACTATTTAGAGGCAATTTTAATGGCACCATCAAAGACTTTAAAACAGTTGGTGTATTAAGTACAAATATTGGTTCGGTAGATGCAAATGTGGCGATGAAATTTCCGTCTAAAGGCGAGCCTTCTTACACTGGTACTTTAATTACCAATCGCTTTAATCTTGGTAAGTTTATTAATAGCCCAATATTGGGTTTGGTAAATTTTACTGGTAAAGTAGATGGTAGTAGCTTTAGTTTAAGCCAAATGAAATCGAGTCTTGATGGTAAGTTTAGCTTGCTTGAGTTTAATGGCTACACTTATACTAACATTACCACCAACGGCACTTTTTTAAAGAAATATTTTAATGGTGAGTTGAAGATAGATGACCCAAATGTTGACTTTACAAGTACCATAGAAATTGACTTTAGTTTGCCAAAACCACGTATCAATATCTTAGGTGATTTGGTGAAAAGTAATTTACAAAACATCAAGCTTACAAAAGATAAGTACGAATTAACAGGCTTATTCGATTTAAACTTTTATGGTTTAAATATTGATGAATTTGACGGTACAGCTAAGATTTTAAACGCTAATTTGACACATGCCAATGATAAATTGAGTTTCGACTCATTGGTGGTTACAGCACATGATTCTGATGGTGTAAGAACTTTAACTGCAAGCAGTAATGAGTTTGCTGCTTCTGTAACCGGTAGGCAATATAAATTGTTAGATTTGCCAACGGCTTTTCAAACCTATTTAAACCATTATTATCCTGCTTATTTTAACCCGCCAGTAAAGCAACTAGAAAACCAAGATTTCTCTGTAAACTTGACTACTAAAGACTTTGATAGCTACGCTAAAATTATTGATAGTCGATTATCAGGTTTAGATTATGCTAGTCTTACAGGTACAATTAATACAGCGAATAATCAATTTACGCTATTAGCATCTGTGCCTAATTTTTCTTTTGATAAATACCATGTAACCGATGCCTTTTTTAAAGGCGAAGGCACATTAGATACGCTGATTTTAAATGGTGATGTTGCCAATATCAGAATAGGGGATAGCTTGAGCTTTCCTAACACAACATTGGCTGTACAATCTAGTAACAATCACTCGGTGGTAAGCTTACAAACCAAAGCAACAAGTACCATCAATGAAGCCAATTTAAACGCAGATTTATTTACGCTAGAAGATGGTGTGCGCATCAATTTTAGACCATCAGCTTTTGTATTAAACAACAAGAAATGGGATTTAGAAAAGCAAGGTGAAATAGTGATTAGGAAAAACTTTGTAAGCGCAGAAAATGTGAAGTTTACACAAGGTTTTCAAGAGATAAAAGTAGAAACTGAGTTGAGTTCAGTAAGTAATGCCAATGATTTGGTCGTTAAAATGAAAAATGTGGTTTTGGGCGATTTGACGTCATTGGTAATGAAAGACCCACGCTTAGAAGGTGTAACGACTGGTGAAATAAGATTGAATGATTTCTATGGTGATTTTTCTGCCACTGCCAATTTAAAAGCAGAGCAATTTAGATTTAATAATGATAGCATTGGCTTAGTAACCATTACAAGTAGCTACGATAATAAAACGGGTAAAATTCCTTTTAACATACAATCTAATAACGAAGATTATAAGTTTAAAACCGATGGCTATTACAACTCAAAAGATAGCACTGGTAATGCCTTGTATGTAAACACAGATTTGAGCGATACAAAAATTAATATTCTTGAACGCTTTTTAGGTGATGTTTTTACCGACTTAAGTGGTAAAGCTACAGGGCAGTTAGTAGTAAGTGGCAATCCTCAAAACCCAGAATTGTCAGGTAAGGTAAAACTGAAGAATGGCGGGTTAAAAGTGAATTTTACCCAGGTGTATTACAATATTGATAGTGCAACTATTAATTTTCAGCCAGATGGTATTGACTTTGGCGAATTGACCATTAAAGACAAGTATAAAAACACCGCAAAAGTTAAAGGCAAGCTATACGAGAAGAGTTTTAAAAACATGGTGTTCGACTTCGATATGTCAACCGATAAGTTGCTACTGATAGACACTAAAGAAAAAGACAACAAACAGTTTTACGGTAACGCCATTGGCAAGGCTAATTTAAGTTTTAAAGGGCCCGAATATGCGGCTAAAATGACCATTGTTGCAGAGTCGAATGATAGCTCACACATTTACATACCAAGCAGCGTAAGCAAGCAAAGTGGTGAGGCAGATTTTATTGTGTTTAAGCAATACGGCACAGAATTAACCGACGAAACCAAAAAGAGCAACTTTGATTTAACAGTAGACTTAGATGTAACAGCAGATTCCAAGGTAGATATTGATGTGATTCTAGATCCGCTAACAGGTGATGTGGTTAAAGCAAGAGGCAATGGTAGGTTGCGCATTTTAGCTGGCACCACCGCACCACTTACCATTAAAGGTAGATACAATATTGATTTTGGTAGGTACGATTTCAATTTCCAATCCTTTATACGTAAGCCATTTGATATGCTTGATGCGGATAATTTTATAGAATGGAACGGTGACCCTTACAATGCAGATGTTCATATAGATGCGGTGTATCGGGCAGAGCGTGTAAGTGTATCAGATTTATTATCCAATCAGCAAGTGGCAAACGTAAGTAGTGCTACAAAATCTTACAGAGGCGATGTGTACGTAATTGCGCATTTAAAAGACAAATTAACCAAGCCAACCATTACGTTTAGTCTTGAGTTTCCTACAGGTAGCCCTATCAAAAACGACCCTTATTTCAATGAGTTTTTAACACGTATAGAAGCTAACCAAAGTGAAATGTTATCGCAGGTAACATCACTAATCGTGTTTGGTTCTTTTGCGCCTTATGGTCAAGGTTTATTTGCAGGCAATGGTAGCGGTATCAACAATTTTGGTGTATCAACCTTGTCAGGTGCCATCAGTAAGCAACTCAACAAAGTGGTGTCTAATTTGGTGTATAAAATTACTAAGGATAAAAGCATTAAAGTAGATGTGAGTACCTCGCTGTACAGTAGTTCTAGCTTGGTGGCTTCATCTACAGGCGGTGTAAATAGCAACAATGGTTTAGATAGAACCAACTTTAACTTTAAAGTAGGTAAAAGTTTTTTAAACGATAGATTAATATTAACTGCCGGTGCTGATTTTGACTTTAATGTAGGCGCAACATCAGCACTTACCAATGGTAATTTACAATTTCTACCAGACATCAACCTTGAGTGGATTTTAACTAGCGATAAGCAGTTACGTTTAATATTCTTTGCCAAAAACAATTTAGATGCAACTGGCGGTATTCTTGGTCGTAGAAATAGGCAAGGGGCTAGCTTATCTTACAAGCACGACTTTGAAAGAGTATTTGCAAAAAAGGAAGATGTAATTTTTGCCCCTCCACCACCAGATACAACGAATAAAAAGCCATAGCAGGTGATTAAAGTTAGTGACGTATTGCCATTAATTTTACAAGCTAAATAGTTTTAAAAGCGCCACTTTCAAGTGGCGCTTTTTTAATGTTATTTTTTTATTTGGCTTACCAAGTTTGCACTTTTTGTTCAACTAATTAATAGCTTTAACGCATTAAAAATTAAAACACCTAAATTTATTTTCTATGCTAGTTCAATCATTAATCGGTGAGTTTTTGCATGAAGCAGAAAACACCAGAAAATTACTAAAAGCTATACCTGACAGTGCTTTAAGCTATAAGCCTTCAGAAGCCAACTGGACAACCGCACAGTTAGCATCGCACATTGCAGAAGTGTACAATTGGTATCAACAAACGTTGCACCAAGATGTGATGGATATGGCATCTTACAAATACGATAAAGGCGACATTACAAAGGCTGCAAACATAGTAGCTAAGTTTGAAGAGAATTTTCTATTGGCAAAAGCGGCACTAGAAACTGCAAAAGATGATACGATGTTTACTGAATGGAAAATGGTAATGGGCGGTACAGAGCCTATTTTTCCACCAATGCCTCGTATACAAGTAGTGCGTGGTTTTTTGTTTAATCACTTGTACCACCACCGTGGCGAGTTAATTGTGTATTTGCGCAGCACTGGCAACAAAGTACCGGGTTTATATGGCCCAACTGCTGATGATAAGTTTTAAATTCATTAATTACGTAAATATTAGGGGTAATGCAACAATGCTTACCTTTTTTTATGCCTTTACGTTTGTCAAACTACTATTTTTGTGTTCATTTTTAAAATAACTGTCTGCAAAGGCAATTTGATAAAACATCAAAACCTAGGTTCGCTACATGAACAATACTTACACCTCGTTGGTTGATCAAACTTTTCACTTCCCTCAAGAAGGCTTTAAACGCAATCAGGATGGAAATTTAACCTTTAACGATGTTGATGTAAAAGCATTGATTGATAAATATGGTACGCCTTTGAAATTAACTTATTTACCAAAAATTGGTATGCAGATAAATAAGGCAAAAATGATGTTTGATAAGGCCTTTAAGAAACATAACTACGAGGGCTCTTACAACTATTGCTATTGTACCAAAAGCTCGCATTTTTCTTTTATTGTAGAAGAAACATTAAAGCATAACATTCACTTAGAAACTTCTTTTGCTTACGATATAGAAATTATTAACCAACTTTTTTTAAAGAAGAAGATTAATAAAGAAACATTCATTATTTGTAATGGTTACAAACAAAAAACCTACACCTCACGTATTGCTAGGTTGATAAATACTGGCTTTAAAAACGTAGTTCCTATATTGGATAATAAAGAAGAATTACAAGCCTACAGACGTAGCGTGAAACAACCTTTTAAACTAGGTATTCGCGTAGCTGCTGAGGAAGAGCCAAGTTTCCCATTTTACACCTCACGTTTAGGTATTAGGCCAAAAGATATTTTAGAATTTTATGTAGATGAGATTGAAGGCTTCGAAGATAAGTTTCAACTGAAAATGTTACACATTTTCTTGAATAAAGGCATTAAAGATGATATTTACTATTGGAGTGAATTGAATAAAGTCATCAACTTATATTGTCAGTTAAAAAAGATTTGCCCAGAGTTAGATTCTATAAATATTGGCGGCGGTTTTCCTATTAAGCACTCGCTTGGTTTTGAGTACGATTACCAATTTATGATTAATGAAATTGTTGGTAATATTAAACGTGCTTGTAAAAAAGCCAAAGTGCCTATGCCTAACATCTTTACTGAGTTTGGTAGTTTTACCGTAGGTGAAAGCATGGCGCATGTTTACAGCATCATTGGCCAGAAAGTTCAGAATGATAGAGAGTGTTGGTACATGATTGATTCCTCTTTTATTACCACTTTGCCAGACACTTGGGGCATTGGCGAGAAATTTTTAATGCTACCAATTAATAAATGGGATAACGAATATCAGCGAGTTGTTTTAGGTGGTATTACTTGTGATAGTCATGATTATTACGATAGTGAAGAGCATATTAATGAAGTGTTTTTACCAAAGCTTACCAATAACTACAAAGGCGAAGAAGAAAGTAATAAAGAACCTTTGTATGTTGGCTTCTTTCACACAGGTGCTTATCAGGACCAAATAAGTGGTTATGGTGGTATTAAACACTGCTTAATACCTTCACCAAAACACGTAATTATTGAGCACGATAAAAACGGTAAATTGATAGATTGGGTGTATGCAAAAGAGCAAAGTGCCCAAAGTATGTTGAAAATACTAGGTTATTTATAATATCTTTAGCCCAATATATTACTACGATATTGAAAAAACTGATTACCATATTTTTCTTAGCTGTGTATCTGTTTGCAACTACAGATGCCTACCAACTATTGAAATTGCCTGTGGTATTTCAACATTTTGCCGAGCATCGTGCAGAAAATAAAAATATAGGTTTTCTAGAGTTTTTAGATATGCATTATATGCATGGCAGCCCTAAGGATGCTGACTATGATAGAGACATGCAATTACCTTTTAAAAAAGCCTGTCCAGATTGTGCATCATGTATTGTTGCTTCGGCTTTTGTGCCATTAACAGTACATTATTCTATTGAAAAGCCTACACGTATTACCGAGCAAAAAAACTATATCATTCAAGAACAGCTACTCACTTCTTCTTACTTAGCCAATATTTGGCAGCCACCAAGGCAAGCTTAGTATTTATTTTATTGTTACGCTTGTATTATCTACAAGCTGTTTGGTATTATTGGCACTGCCAAAAATACCTCTTACCGATTTCTTAATGGCTGTAATGCTATTGCTAGTGATATTGTTGCCGTTTTTTAAGGTAGCAAGTAAAATGGCAGAGTTATTATTTGCTAATAGTCTCATTTTTTAATGATATTTTATGCTTAATGCAATCATTTGGTTTGCTATAAAAAACAAACTCATTGTTGGGCTTTTCGTTATTGCCCTTATAGGCTATGGTAGCTATCAGGTAACAAAATTGCCAATAGATGCTGTGCCAGATATTACCAATAATCAGGTACAAGTAATTACCGTAGCACCATCATTTGGCGCTACAGATATAGAGCGCTTAATTACTTTTCCCATAGAACAAGCTAATAACAATATTTCTGGGTTAAAAGAAATAAGAAGTTTTTCAAGATTTGGTTTGTCGTTGGTAACCATAGTTTTTGACGATGCTACAGATGTTTACTGGGCTAGGCAACAAGTAGCAGAGCGATTACAAAAAGTGCAATCACAAATACCACAAGGCATTGGTACACCAGAACTAGGGCCTGTAAGTACAGGTTTAGGCGAAATTTACCAATACGTTGTAAGGCCAAAAACTGGTTATGAAAATAAATATACTTCTACTGAATTACGTACCATTCAAGATTGGTTAGTGCGCCGTCAATTGCTAGGCGTAAAAGGTGTTGCAGAAGTAAGCAGCTTTGGTGGTAAGCTTAAGCAATATTCAATAGAGGTTGATCCTAATAAACTGCAATCGTACAACATTACCATTGCGGATGTTTTTAAAGCCTTAGAAAATAATAACCAAAATACAGGTGGTGCTTATATTGAAAAAGGCTCAACGGTTTTGTATATAAGAACTGAAGGTTTGCTTGGCAATATTGATGATATTAAAAACATCAGTATTAAAAGTGCATCAAATGGAAATCCTTTGTTTATAAGAGATGTAGCCGATGTGGTGATTGGTAATGCAACCAGGTATGGTGCTATGTGCTATAATGATAAGGGTGAAGTAGCTGGTGCAATAGTAATGATGCTTAAAGGCGCTAATAGTAGCGATGTGATTAAAAATGTGAAAGAAAGGGTAGCGCAAATACAAAAAACATTGCCAGAAGGTGTATTAATTGAACCTTTTTTAGACCGTACTAAAATGGTAAATAATGCCATAGGTACTGTAGAAAAAAACTTGCTTGAAGGCGCATTAATTGTGGTATTTGTATTGGTACTATTTCTAGGTAATTTTAGAGCTGGTTTGTTGGTGGCTTCTGTTATTCCATTGGCTATGTTGTTTGCCATTATTATGATGAACTTATTTGGCGTAAGTGGTAATTTAATGAGCCTTGGTGCGCTAGATTTTGGGTTAATTGTAGATGGTGCCGTGATTATTGTAGAAGCAGTGATGCATCAATTATCTCATGGTAAAAAATTCGCTTCGATAGATAAGTTGACACAGCCACAAATGGATAAAGAAGTCAATCAGTCTGCAAGTAAAATGATGAATAGTGCTGTGTTTGGTCAAATCATCATTTTGGTAGTTTACTTGCCCATATTTACACTACAAGGTATTGAAGGCAAGATGTTTAAGCCAATGGCACAAACCGTAGCATTTGCCTTGCTTGGGGCATTTATTTTGTCATTGACTTATATACCAATGATGAGTGCTGTTTTCTTAAGTAAAAAAGTAAAACACAAGCACAACTTCTCAGACCGATTGATGGAAAAAGTTGAGCGTTGGTATCAACACGCATTAGATAGGGTAGTGGGTTTTTCTAAAGTGGTGCTACTATCTGTTATCAGCTTATTTGTTATTGCTGTTTTTGTATTAACCACACTTGGAGGCGAATTTATCCCTGCACTAGAAGAAGGCGATTTTGCAGTAGATACTAGGGTGCTTACTGGTAGTAATTTAAATACCACTATTGCAAGCACACAGCAAGCAGCTCATATTTTAAAAACACAATTTCCTGAGGTAGAAAAGGTAGTGACCAAAATAGGCAGCGGTGAAGTACCTACCGACCCAATGCCTATGGATGCAAGCGATATGATGGTAATACTAAAACCCAAAGCTGAATGGAAATCTGCAAAAACTTTTAGTGAGTTAAGTGAGAAAATGAGCGAAGCTTTACAAGCTGTACCAGGTGTTACTGCTGGCTTTCAGTTTCCTGTGCAAATGCGTTTTAATGAGTTAATGACTGGCGCAAGACAAGATGTGGTTTGTAAAATATTTGGTGAAGATTTAGATACCTTAGCTACTTATGCTAGTAAACTTGGTGCATTAGTAAACACTGTTGATGGCGCTGCAAACTTGTATGTAGAAGCAGTTGCAGGTATGCCACAAATCATCATCAATTACAATCGAAATACTATTGCGCAATATGGATTGAATATTGCCGACATCAACAAGATTGTGAATACTGCTTTTGCAGGGCAAAGCTCAGGTATGTTGTTTGAAGGCGAGAAGCGTTTTGATGTGGTGGTGAAATTAAAAGGCGATTTAAAAACAGATGTAAAAGATGTTCAAAACCTGCTAATACCTACACCACAAGGCGCTCAAATTCCTTTGTATCAACTAGCTGATGTACAAATAAAAGAAGGGCCTAACCAAATACAAAGAGAAGATGCCAAACGTAGAATTGTTGTTGGGTTTAATGTACGTGGTAGAGATGTGCAAACCATTGTAAATGAATTACAAGCTAAGGTAGATAAACAATTGAAACTACCAGCTGGTTACTATGTTACCTATGGTGGTGCATTTGAAAATTTGAATGCAGCCAAACAGCGCTTATTAATTGCTGTACCAGTATCATTGTTACTCATCTTTTTGTTACTCTACTTTGCCTTTAATTCTATTAAGCAGGGGCTATTAATTTACTCAGCTATACCATTATCTGCCATAGGTGGTATTTTGTTCTTAGCCTTACGTGGTATGCCTTTTAGCATCAGTGCAGGTGTTGGTTTTATTGCATTGTTTGGTGTAGCAGTGTTAAATGGTATTGTACTAATTGCAGAATTTAACCGCCTTAAAAAAGAAGGTTTAACCGATTTAAAACGTATTGTACTAATGGGCACAAAAGTAAGATTGAGACCAGTTTTAATGACAGCATTTGTTGCATCGTTAGGCTTTTTTCCAATGGCTGTAAGCAATGGTGCTGGTGCAGAAGTACAAAGACCACTAGCAACAGTGGTGATAGGTGGCTTGTTGATAGCAACTTTCTTAACGCTGTTTGTTTTGCCTGTACTATATATGACGTTTGAAAAAGGATTGGCAAAGCCCAAAAAGAGCGTAAGCACTGTAGTAATACTTGTTGGATTTTTGAGTGTAGCATCATTTGCGCAAGCACAAACACCAATAACACTTCAAGCAGCTATTGACACGGCTTTAAAGAATAATTTGCAGGTAAAAAATGAGCAGTTAAAAGCGCAGTATCAGCAGATGCTTACTAAAACGGCAACCTTATTACCACAAACCAATTTTATTGCTGAAGCAGGTCAGATTAATAGCATTTACAACGATACAAAGTTTAGTATCGGCCAGTCTATGAGTTTTCCAACAGTTTATGCAAAGCAAAAACAAATGCTGCAACAAGAGTGGAAAGCTGCTGTTTTGAATGTTGCAGTTAAACAAGCATTACTTAAAAAGCAAGTCGCACAAGTGTTTTACAATTTGGTGTATTTAAATCAAAAAAAAGCGCTTTTGCAATATACCGACAGCTTGTACAGGGCTTTCTATAAAAGGGCTGAATTACGCTTAGCTAAAGGCGAAGCAAATGTGCTAGAAAAAGCAAGTGCTGAAATACAGCTAGGGCAAATTGACATACAATTACACCAATTGCAACAAGATGCTAGCGTATTACAGTTACAGTTTCAGTTATTGTTAAACACCACAGTGGCTTTTACGCCTGATGTTTCAAACTATCAATTATCCTTTAATCAATTAAGAGACACAACTTTGTTGCAAACGCATCCTGCTATGCAATCTATAGCACAGCAACAGCAGCTTGCTGCTGCTAGTGTGGCAGTTGAGAAAAGCAAATTATTGCCAGATGTATCATTAGCCTATAACAATACAAGTATTAAAGGCACTGGTGCCGATAATGTGTTGTATGGGGCTTCACAGCGCTTTAGTTCTGTGCAGGTAGGTGTGGGTATTCCTATTTTCACGAAGGCGCAAAAGGAAAAAATTGCTAGTGCAAAGTTTAGCGAACAAGTAGCGAAAGATAATTTTAACGTAGCCTTGCAAAGCCTTCAAAGCGAATACAATCAACAATTACAGACGATTGAAAAGCATAAGCAAACTGTTAGTTATTATGAAAGTACAGCGCTTAAAAATGCGATTCTTATTACAACTACGGCAAATCAACAGCTTGCAAGTGGCAACATCAATTACCTAGAATGGGTACAATTAATGCATCAAGCAACTACTGTAAAAAGCGATTATGTTGAAGCTGTAAAAAGCTTGAATGATGCCATTATTGAATTGAATTATCTGATTAATAAATAACTATTTGCGCAGCTTGAAAATCATAAAACAAGTTGTGTATAAAAATACATTAGCACATGAAAAATACATTTTTTTTAGCAATAACTATAGTTGTAATGGCTGCTTGTGGTACCAAAAAAGCCGCTGAAGAAGCCAAAGCCGAAGAATTGAAAACTAATATTATTACCCTTACTGATGCGCAATATAAAAATGCAGCTTTAGTGCTTGGTAAAATTGGTCAGCAATCAATGTCAACAATACTGCGTGTAAATGGCAAAATAGATGTGCCACCACAAAATATTGTATCGATAAGTGTACCGCTTGGTGGCTATTTAAAAACTACCAAGCTATTGCCAGGTCAGCACGTAAGTAAAGGCGAAGTAATTGCAGTAATGGAAGACCAACAATACATACAATTGCAGCAAGATTACTTAACAGCTAAAGCAAAAATTAGCTATTTGGAAAATGAATATCAGCGTCAGAAAGAATTAAACGCAAGTAAAGCAAGTAGCGATAAAGTGTATCAGCTAGCAGAAAGCGATTATAAAACTCAGAAAGTGCTGATTACTGCTTTGGCAGAAAAGCTGCAATTAGCAGGTATTAATGTGTCAAAAATTAATGAAACTACTATTAGCAGAAGCGTCAATATTTATTCGCCTATAAACGGTTATGTTTCTAAGGTTAATGTAAATATTGGCAAATATGTGTCGCCTACAGATGTGTTGTTTGAATTAATCAATCCTACAGACATTCACTTGGCACTTAAAGTATATGAAAAAGACGTAGATAAGTTATTTATTGGGCAGAAGTTAATTGCTTATACCAACAATCAACCTGAGAAGAAGCATGAGTGTGAAGTGTTGCTAATTGGTAAAGACTTATCATCTGAAAGAAATACAGATGTGCATTGCCATTTTGAAGATTACGACAAATCTTTAATTCCTGGTACTTATATGAATGCTGAAATTAAAGTAACTAATGCCAAAGTGTATGCTTTACCTGAGGATGCCATTGTAAGATTCGAAAACAAGCAATATGTATTTACACAAGTTGCAGACAAGCAATTTCAAATGCTAGAAGTGCAAACTGGCGAAGCTAATAATGGTATAATTGAAGTGAAAAATGGTGAGTTATTGGCAAGCAAAAATATTGTTCAGAAAGGTGCTTACACCTTATTAATGAGCTTGAAGAACAAGTCAGAAGAGTAGGGTATGTGTGTAAATGTTACACATTTAACAAAGTCTTAGCCTTTTAAACTCAGGCTGCTTGAAGTATTGATATACATTTGCACCTCGAAAACGAGCAAGTAAATTTCTTCAAGCGTTTGATTGATACCTGAAGTACTTCTACAACGATTTTTATTTTATTAGCTGCCATCTGATTTGTTGCTCGAACAAAATTGTAATTAAAGAACAATAAAGGATAAATTATGAAACAGCAAGTAAATGCATCTGTTATTCAGATGGAAAATGAACAGTTAAAAGCATTATTAACTGAAACAAAAGAAACTGTTGCAAACGATATTAAATCAAATACTTTTAACGCAACAGATTTATGGAACATTCAACGCAAAATGAAACCAGCGTTAAGAACCAAGTTGACTGATAGATGGAAAATGTAATTCTATAAAACATACTTTAAAAAGCCTCAAAACAATTGTTCTGAGGCTTTTTTATTAGTTCTCTAGTTCAAGTAGTAGTGGTTAAAAACAAAAAAGCTTCACAATTGTGAAGCTTTTAAAGTGACCTCGTCAGGATTCAAACCTGAAACCTTCTGATCCGTAGTCAGATGCTCTATTCAGTTGAGCTACGAAGCCATTTTCCTTTCGGGTTGCAAATATAAGCGCATTTTTGAAACAAACAAATGTTCTGCAACTTTTTTATAAGCCATAGATATCTGCTGCGGCTTTTTCTAATATCTTTTTCGGTAGTAACCAAGTTAAAAGCAAGTTCACTTTATTTACAAAGCCAGTAACCACTTCACTTTTTTTCGCAAACATGGCATTAATGGCTTGCTCTGCAACATTACTTGGCTGCATGTTAAACTGAGCGGCTAATTTTTTTGCTTTTTCTGTCGTTACATCAGCTCTATTAGGGAAGTCAGTATCTGTTGCACCTGGGCAAACAACTGTTACTGATACATTGCTATGGCGCAATTCGTATTTTAAACCTCTGCTAAAGCTTAAAACAAAAGATTTAGTAGCTGCGTACAAACTTAAGCCCGGCACTGCTTGGTAAGCCGCTGAACTAGCAATATTAAGAATGTAGCTTGCTGGCTGTTTTTGTAAAATTGGTAGCAGTAAATACGTAAGCTGAACAGGTACCGTCATATTTACCTGCATCATATCGCTATGTTGTTGAAATTTATATTTTGTAAAGGCACCGCTCAAGCCGTACCCTGCATTGTTTACTAGAATATTTACGGCAAAATTATTCTCAGCAACCCAATTAGTAATATGCTGCGACGCAGCGTCTAATGATAAATCAACTGCTAGGTATTTTGCGTCAATTTTGTAGGTGTTCATCAATTGTTCTGCAAATTCTCTCAACAAATCCTCGCTTCTTGCAACTAGCAAAACGTTGATATTTCTTTTGGCTAACTGTTCTGCAATAGCTCTACCGATGCCTTTGCTAGCACCAGTGATAAGGGCATAACTCATAAAAACACAGTTTAATATTGGTTGCTACTTGTAATAGCTAATAAAGCGCAAAGTTAGTTTTATTACCTAACGGTTGCGCTTTAAAATGGATGATAATTATCAGTAAATGAATTGATTAAACATTGGGTAGGTTATAGCCACTATGATAATTGGCCATCAAATATTTTTTGTTGATGACATTATCAGTAAACAGGTGGGTTGTTATATCACCAATACCTACCGTTGAGGCACAAAAAAGCCGCACCAATAAACGTGCGGCTTTAGTAAAACCTAGCAACCATTGCGCTCATCATAAGGTAGCTTTATGCGCTGTAACTTCAGCAATAAAAGCCGTAATTTTTTGTAACTGCGCATCCATCAATGCTATATCATATTCTCTTTCTAGCACCGATACTGCGTTTTGCTTGCTGCCACTTTGATTTAGTTTTCTAAGGCGTAATTCCAATTCTAGTTTCTTCGTAATTTCTATTTCCTTTTTTTCGCCCTCGGGTAATACCGCTAATAATGCATTCGTGTTAGTCAATTCTGCATTTATTTCTGCTATTTCGGCACTTGTTTCTACAATGTCCTCAGCAGAGTTTTCGGTACGTACCTCAAGCGATTGCTTGCGGGCTACTAATGTGCGTTGGTCACGCTCGGCGGTTTTAATTAGGCTATCTGCTTCGGCAGTTTGCGTAATCAAGTTAAAAGAGTAAGGCATATATTAAATGGCTGTTGTTTTATCAGCCATTTCAAAAATAAAAAATTGCTATATGCATTACAGTTCGTTAACTGTTAAAATAAATATAATCATTTAAAATGTTTTAGCGCAAGTTATTTCGGCTTCTAGGCCACTGATGGCTATCAGCGTTTGCACTCGCAGCAAGTGGTATTTTTTTAGTTTACTACTTGCTTTTCGTTGCAGTATAGCCCATTGTAGGCGGGCAGTTTCTGTGAGTGAACTATCTGTACCCAATACACTAGCCACATGTAGCAATTGCTGTGCTTGTTGCAATTTTTCGGTAATGGCTGCTAATTGCAATTGTTGTTGTTGTAATTGTGCCTCGCAGGTTTTTATATGCTTGTTCAGCATGGTTTGGGTGGCAGCATCGGGTGGGGTAGTGGTATTAGCCAATTGTTCTGTAGTAAGTAGGGCATTTTGAATAGCCACCATCGCAAGGCTAGCGGTTGTGGGCAAGTTTCGCTTACTAGTTTCTGCCATAGATAGTAAGCCACGGTCACAATCTACCAATGTTGCAAATGCAGCTTGCGATATACCTAATGCTTGCCTGATGCTTAATATAAAATTCATTGTTGCAATTTTGGTACAAATTTATAAAACTGCAACGAGTTTGTTGCAGTTTTACTTGTTGCAATTTATTTTGCAACAATGAGAATTGCAACAAGGTTAAAGAAAACACGCTAACATTGAAAATATTAAACTAGGTTTATTAAATAGATTAATTATAGTTTATGTTCTTAGTATTAGAGAAGATCTTTTAGACGCTATAACAATAAATCTTTATTCCTAATAAAGCCCAAGATACCCTTTGTATTAAAGTATTTAGTGTCTTTAATAACATGCATCAACCAGTTTCAAAACTGAACAATTAAGTAACTCTGAAAAGATAAAATTGCTAAAAAAATTCGCAATTTTATGGTAGTAAACAACGACTAGAACTTATATTTGTCATCTATTGACAAGATTTTTAAATCAAATCAAAAATGGAAAATTTTGGAGACCAAGTAAGACAGTTAAGGAAAGACAAAGATTGGACTTTGACAAAGCTTGCTGCGATGCTAGATATGGATTCTGCAAATCTTAGTAAAATAGAAACTGGTAAAAGAAGTTTTGACGAAAAGAAGCTACCTCTTTTTTGTAAAATCTTTTCTCTTGATTTAGAAAAGATGAAAACTGAATTACTAAGTGAAAAATTTGCAAACAAGGTCTATTCTGAAAATGTGGATGAAGCGGTTTTCCATTTAGCTGAACAAAAAGTAAAGTATTTAATTAAAAACTATAAACACTAGTATGTTACAATATAAGTTTCCAAAAGAATCGTTAATGCTTGTTGAAGAGCCGCAGATTAGACTTTTTGAGGATGATTTTGTTATTCACCCAAAAAAAGAATTTATCGGTATCAAGTATAATCAAAGAGGCTATACAGTTAATGATAAGGTTGATGAAATTATTGATAGTAAAATTCAAACAATAGGGTTCTTCTCTGGTGCAGGTGGGTTAGACATAGGTTCTCAATTAGCAGGTTCTAAAGTTATTTCAAGTTTAGATTTTGATAGAGATAGTGTAGCTACAATGAGGTCAAATAAATATTTTGCTCATTCAAAGCATTTTCACAGAGATATAAAAGAAATGACTGCATCTGATTATACCCAAATAATAAAGGAAAATAAACCTGAAAAACTTATCCTAGTAGGTGGGCCACCTTGCCAGCCATTTTCAAAAGCAGGTTATTGGGTTACTCACAAAAATAGACTTGGGAGTGAAGACCCCCGAAATATGATTGGTCAATATTTGCGAATTGTAGAAGAATTAAAACCTGATGGTTTTTTACTGGAAAACGTTGAGAGTTTAATGCACCCAAAAAATGCAAATGCAGTTTCAGACTTGACAGAAGCTATTGACAAATTGGGTTATAAGTTTATAGTGTATAGAGCAAATGCTCAAGATTTTGGGGTGCCACAAAAAAGGAAAAGAGTTTTTTTTATTGCATCAAAAAAAGGCATCGTGGGAAATCCGATAAAAACTCACGGCGAAGAAATTGAAATAATGATGAACAATAATCTTTTGCCATATGAAAAAGTGATTGACTGGATAGGCAAATTTGATAATGACCAATATTTTGAACCCGAAGAATTAACAACAGGAAAAACATATGATGAAGAATTAAAACAAATTCCGCCAGGTCAAAACTATTTTGCTCTATCAGAAAGAAGTGGACACCCTAACCCCAAATTTTTAGCAAACAAAAGATTTTGGAGTTTCTTATTAAAACTTCATCCTAATAAACCATCTTGGACAATTGCTGCCCAACCCGGCCCCTGGGTTGGTCCATTTCATTGGAATAATAGAAGATTAAGAGTTCCCGAAAGTGCTGCTATTCAAACATTCCCTGAGGATTACCATTTTGTAGGAACTAGACGTTCGGTTCAAAAACAAATAGGCAATGCTGTTCCAGCATTGCTTGGTAAGGCAATGGTAAACCATTTAATTTTTAATATTTAATGAAACCAAAAATTGTAAGTATATTCTCAGGTGTAGGCGGTATTGATTTTGGTTTTGAAAAAGCTGGTTTTGAGACTGTTTTTGCATGCGATATTTGGGATAGAGCTTGTGACTCTTTGAATGCAAATTTCCCGAACGCAGAAATAGTTTGCGATACAATTGAAAATATTGACTTTAAGAAAATCAAAAACAATCACAAGGAAATTGATGGGTTAGTTGGAGGCCCGCCTTGCCCCCCATTTTCAAAATCAAGGTTTTATAGAAAGGAAAAAGAAAGAGGAATAAATGACGAGGATGGTTTTATGACTGTATCGAATTATTTTAGAGCAGTCCAAGATTTAAACCCAAAATTTTTCTTTTTTGAAAATGTTCACGGCTTTGTATTCAAACCTCATAAGTCTGCTTTAGAACTAGTTGAGGCAGAAAGCGAAAGACTTGGGTATAAAATATTTCATAATGTTGTTAATGCCGCAGACTTTGGCGTAGCACAAACAAGACAAAGGTTTATTTGTGTTGGCATAAAAAAAAGTATGGCGGATTTTATCTTTCCAAAGCCAACGCATACTGAAAATCCAAAGCCTGAAACGAAATTAAAAAAGTGGGTTACTTGTGGTGATATTTTAAATGATATAGATTTTGATTTACCCGAAGACTCAAAAATGGAGGCAGGGTCTAAACATAAAGAGTTATTAAAGAAAATTCCAGCGGGCGATAACTATCTTTTTTTTACAAAAGAAAGAAATCATCCAAAGCCAATTTTTGTATGGCGTTCGAGATATTGGTCTTTTTTATTGAAACTTTCACCCGAAAGACCTTCTTGGACAATACAAGCAAGTCATTCAAATAATATGGGTCCGTTTCACTGGAAAAATAGATTTTTGCGAATAAATGAAATAAAACGAATACAGTCTTTTGAAGATAAACATATATTTATTGGAAGTTTTAAAGAGCAATGGAGGCAAATAGGAAATGCAGTACCGCCATTGTTGGCTTTTCACTTTGCTAAAGAAATTAAAAAACAATACTTTAAACTATGAGTGTAAGAAATACAATCAATTTGACGCCATCAGATTTGAAATATTTACTCATTGACAGTTTACGTTTGTATTCAGACAATGTGGTCTTCATTGACGGAAAAAATCCTTACAGATTTTCAATAAATAAAAAGACATTTTATGTTTTTATACATAATGTTCACGAATCTGGAGAAGGTAGAGGCAATCAAGATGAATGCAGAATCCAGGTTGCGAAATCTAAAAATTTCAATGCTGCAATGAATTCGGGAACTGACGTAATAATGCTAGGTTATTTAGCAGATGAAAAGGTTTTTACTGCTTGGAATCCTTTCTTAATGAGAGATAGGTTTAACCGAAAACAAACTATATCACTGTACTCAAGATTTTCTGTTCAAAGACATGCTGCCACAAGTAAAATCGCTGCATATAGAGACACAAAAGGTCAATCTGTTCTAAGTTTTCTACCAGACTATTTGGGTTTGTATCTAGAGAATTTATCAAATATTCATTTGCTAAATGATGTTGAATTACTTGCTTTAGTTAATCAATCGGACACATTAAATACACAAAATCTTGATGGTGAGGTGGATTTCCCAGAAGGGCATTTAACAATCACACACACAAGGTATAAACGTGACCCAAGGTTCAAATCTCTAGTTTACGATGCTTACAATAACAAATGTGCAATGTGTAGCATTGGGTTAGAGCTTGTAGAAGCTGCTCACATTGTTCCTCATTCTCACGAAAAAGGAACTGATGAAATTGGCAATGGAATAAGTCTTTGTGCTTTACATCATACTGCCTATGACCGTTCATTAATATATTTTGACACAGATTTTAATATTTTAATCAACACGACGAAAATGGAGTACTTGGAAAAAGTGGGTTTGGATTCAGGGTTTAGAAAATTCCAAGCACTGGCATTTGACAAAATACAACTACCTACAAACCACACACTAAGACCAAACATAGAAAACATAAATTTAGCAAACCAAGCAAGAGGAATTAGCTAGTTGACATGTTAATATAGGAATATTTACAAGAAACAAAATTCACTCTCAAAGCTTACCTAGCGGAAAAGTCTTTCTGCTAGGCGATGACAATTTCCTAAGGGCATGTCGCCTAAACAGATAAAAGGGTTTTCCTAATCCCTCAATTATCTCGGCTCAGTAGAATTGCAACTTTTTGCATCATCATGAACTAGCATTTACAAATCTGCCATAGCTATCCACAATCTGTTGCAGTTTGCACAAAAATCTTCAAAACTGCAACACACATGTTGCAGTTTTGTCTGTTGCATTTTATTTTGCAACGCTAAAAATTGCAACAGGTATTTTCTTGCAAAAGGTTTTACATGTATACGCTTTAAACATTGGGTAGTTTATAACCATTATGATAATTGGCCATCAAATATTTTTTGTTGATAGCATTATCAGTAAATTGATTGGTTGTTTTATTCCAAAATAATTTTTGCTGGCTGCGGTAAGCAATATTGCCCATTTGCGATAGCGAAGCAATAGCTGCACCTGCTTGAATAGGGCAGTGCAGGTCCTCTGCTTTTCTAGATTTTACAACGCTAATAAAGTTGTCCATATGCTTGTTTAAGCCATTGTCTATTTGTTTGGTAAATGGTACTACTACTTTGTGTGCATTTTTCTTTTCTTCAATTACTTCCCAGCCGTCTCTATTTAAAACCAACGTGCCATTATTGCCTATAAATGCAATGCCATGTGTACGATTGTAATCACCATTACCTATGCCTACTGCATGATCCCAAATGATATTGAAATTATCAAATTCGTACAAAGCCATCAAAGTGTCTGGTGTTTCATCCGCTGAATCTGGCTTCGCAAATTTACCACCAACAGTTACGATTGATTTTGGTGTATCTACTTGCATACCAAGTAGGGCATAGTCTAGCAAATGCACACCCCAATCGGTCATTAAACCGCCTGCATAATCCCAAAACCAACGAAATGTAAAATGAAAACGGTTGGGATTAAAGGGCCTTTGCATAGCTGGGCCTAGCCATTTTGTATAATCAACACCTGCTGGTACTGGCGCATTTGGCTTTACGTCTAGCGGCTGTTTCCAATCTAAATAGCACCATGTTTTTACAGTTCTAATATTGCCAAGTTGCCCACTGTGTACAAATTTTATGGCATCACCAAAATGTTGCTGGCTACGCTGCCACTGGCCAGCTTGTACCATTTTGCCATAACGTTGCTGCGCCGCCACCATTGTTCTACATTCAATAATTGAGTTGCCTACAGGTTTTTCTATGTACACATCTTTTCCTGCTTCACATGCGTGAATCATTTGTAAGGCATGCCAATGGTCTGGTGTGCCAATGATGACTGCATCAATATCTTTTTGGTCAAGTAATTGTCTATAATCGTTGTATAGCTTTATTTTACTGGTGTCAATATTCATTTTGGCTAAATCTGCCATGCGCTTATCCAACACATTTTTATCAACATCGCAAAGGGCAATCACATTTACGCCGGGAATTTTTAAGGCTGCCGTTAAATCTGACCAGCCCATACCATTAATGCCAATGGCACCAATATTTACTTGGTCGCTCGGCATAATGTTTTTTTTGAAAAATGCAAATACTTGATTGTTGAAGGCACTTGCAGCGGCAGTACCGCCCATTAAAAGTGCAGACTTTTGTAGAAAGTCTCTTCTAGAGTTTGATGACATATGGCAATGGTTTTAAAACAAATTAGCCCTGATGAATTGCTTCGTCAGGGCTCATAAAATTATAGAATTATTGGTTCGGCTTTATTTCTTTTTTACCGCAGCTTTCTTTTTAGGGGCAGCCTTTTTAGCTGGTGCGGCTTTCTTTGCAAATGCACCTGGTACTTGCGCTTCAATCATTGCCTTTACACTTTCTAGTGGCAATGTTGCGGCTTCTTCAGCAGTATATTTTTTACCTGTTAGCTTCAGCATTTTTTTGCCAAAACGTACAAATGGCCCCCATCTACCATTTTCAATCGTAATTTTTTCAGCAGGCCATTGTTGTATGTAACGGTTGGCTTCTTTCTCTAATTTTTTCTCAATTAACGTATTAATATCTGCTTGGGTTAAATTATCGTAATCAAAACCTTTTGGTATGTTTATGTACAAATCATCCCATTTTATAAATGGCCCAAAGCGCCCTTTGCCTTTGGTTACAGGTTTTTCTTCATAATGGCCTATTGCTGCATCTGCGGCTTGCTTTTGATTAATCAATTCAAGCGCTCTATCCATATCTATTTCAAGCGGCTCATCTGTTTTAGCCAAAGAAATAAATTGGTCTTTATACTTGATGTATGGGCCAAATCTTCCTGCATTTACAATTAATTCTTCACCATTGTATTCACCCAAAGAGCGTGGCAATTGAAATAATTCCATGGCTTGTTCCATAGTAATGGTTTCAATACTTTGGTTAGATTTTAACTTGGCAAAACGTGGTTTTTCGTTTTCGTCAGTTGTATCACCTATTTGTACCATTGGGCCGTATCTACCCATTCTTGCAATTACTTTCTTACCAGTTTCTGCTACAAAACCTAGTTCTCGTTCGCCTTTGGCTCTTTCAGCGGTTTCAAGTGTATTTTCAATATTGGTATGAAATGGTTTATAAAAACCATCAATCATGTTGCTCCAAATAATTTTGCCTTCGGCTATTTGGTCAAATTCTTCTTCAATTTTAGCGGTGAAGCTAAAATCCATTACTTTTTTAAAATGTTGGTTTAAAAAGTCAGTAACTACCAAGCCTAAATCTGTAGGAAATAACTTGGCTTTTTCTGCACCAGTATTTTCCATCAACATCGATTTTTCAATCTCGTTTTTGGCTGTTAGGCGCAACACATTTACCTGCCTTTTTACACCATCTTTATCACGTTTTTCAACGTAATTTCTTTTAATAATGGTTGTAATAGTTGGTGCATAAGTAGAAGGACGACCAATGCCTAATTCTTCCATCTTTTTTACCAAAGAAGCCTCTGTATATCTTGCTGCTGCTCTTGTAAATTTCTCAGTAGCCGTCATCTCTTTAAAGTCAAGCACTTGACCAATATTTAAAGGTGGCAGCATGCCTTCTGTATCTTCTTCATCTTCATCGTCACGGCCTTCTAAATACACTTTTAAGAAGCCATCAAACTTCATTACTTCACCAGTTGCAGCAAGCTGTTCTTTATTGGTAGAAATATTGATTTTAGCAGTTGTTTTTTCAAATTCAGCATCACTCATTTGAGAAGCGATGGTACGTTTCCAAATTAACTCGTACAAGCGTCTACCATCTTCGTCAGCTACTGTGTGGTGGCTCATGTACGTAGGACGAATGGCTTCGTGGGCTTCTTGAGCGCTTTCGTTTTTATTTTTAAACTTGCGTGGCTGATGGTATTTATTACCAAAGGCAGTGTTGATTTCTTTACTAATATCTGCTAATGCGGTATCGCTTAAATTAAAGCTATCGGTACGCATATAAGTGATGTGACCATGCTCGTACAATTTCTGTGCAATTAGCATGGTTTTACTTACACCATAGCCTAGCTTTCTAGAAGCTTCTTGCTGTAGGGTAGAAGTGGTGAAAGGCGCTGCTGGTGTACGTTTTGCAGGTTTTACCTCAATGCTAGCAACGGTATAATTGGCGTTAATACAAGTATTTAAAAACTGCTGCGCATTTTGCAAAGTTGCCACCTTAGATGGGCCTTCTGCTTTAAACGTTACAGGCTTGTTGTTAATGTCTTTAGCGGCAAAAAAAGCTTCAACTTTATAGCTACTTTCTGGCGCAAAATGGTTGATTTCTCTTTCTCTATCTACAATTAAACGTACCGCCACGCTTTGTACACGGCCAGCACTTAAACTTGGTTGTACTTTTTTCCATAAAACAGGGCTTAATTCAAAACCCACCAATCTATCTAATACACGACGAGCTTGCTGTGCATTTACCAAATCCATGTTTATTTTACGTGGATTGGCAACTGCTTTTTTAATAGCCGGTGCAGTAATTTCGTGAAACACAATACGTTTTGTTTCTTTTGGATCGAGGCCTAAAACTTCCGCTAAATGCCAGCTAATACTTTCACCTTCGCGGTCTTCATCGGATGCAAGCCAAACCTCTTTTGATTTTTTTGCAAGGCTTTTTAATTCGCTAACGACTTTTAGTTTGTCTTCAGGCACTTTGTAGCGAGGTAGATAATGATTGTTTAAATCAATACCCATATCATCTTTTTCAAGGTCGCGAATGTGACCGTAGCAGCTACGTACATCAAAGTCGTTACCTAAGATTTTTTCTATGGTTTTTGCCTTTGCAGGCGACTCTACAATTAATAAATTCTTGCTCATAATGTCTGAACCTTGATTTATGTGACTTGCGAAATTATTGGTATAAGCTGAGAAAGGTTGAATTTGTTGCAGTCGGTACTTCATTTTATTCAGTATAAACTCTCAACTGAAGTTCAATAGACATTCAACTGCTGGCTACAAAAAATGCTTTTCTACTTGCTTAGCTAATTAGGTGCAAATCTATACTCAGGTTGGTGCAATATTAGTTCAATAGTCGAAAACACAAAAAATGTTAAGAAAATGTATAGGTTTTAGAATTTTATTTTTTGGCACGCCTTTGGAATTATAGTAAGTAACTAAAACGTTATACCATGAAAAAGATGATTACACTTGCCGCTTTAGTAACCGTTATTTTTTCTTCGTTACAAGTAAATGCTCAACGCGGTTATGAGCGTGATAGAAGAGACAATGACAGACGAGATTATAGAGATGATAGACGCGACGATAGAAGAGATAGACGTGATGATTACAGAGATGATAGAAGAGATGACAGACGTGACTATTATAGAGATAACAGGTATGTAAATAGAGCGCCTGTTCGCAGAGGCTTTTATTATTATCCTCAAGCCAATGTGTACTTTAACCCAGTTGCACACAACTATTACTATTCTAGAAATGGTGCTTGGGTAACTGTAAATACTTTGCCTAGAGATGTGTATTTAGGCCAAAGCTATCAAGAAGTGTATTGCAACGATAATGAAGATATTTGGGCTTACAATCGTACACACATTGATTGCTACAGACCTGCACCAAGACCTGTGTATGTGGCGCAACCTGTAAGACCAAGAGTTGCAGTAGGTATTAATTTAGGTGTGAGATTTTAAACTATTATCACTCTACATATAAAATGAATGGCGGCCTTAAGGCCGCCATTTTTATTTTTTAAAGAAGTTGATGATTGTTTTTACCGTTTTGCCTTCTCTGTAAATTTTACTATGACCTAAGCCTGTAGTTATGTAAAACTCAACATGTGGCAAATTGAGTGCTTGTACTGGTTTTACATCGTCAAAAGTACAAATAGCGTCTTCTGTATCGTGTAGCCAAAGTGTGGGCGTATTAAACTTTTGTACCGCCGTACTTGTGGCAAAATAGCTAATGGGTTGCTTTGAAAAATCAACAATATAATCTGTCAACGCTTGTTTGATATCATTGCCAAGATGCAAGAATTTGATAAACCCATTGATAGCTGTTGTGGTTTCAACGGCTGGTGCAATTAAAACAAGTTTCTCTAGATTAGGTAAATGTTCTGCCGCCAATGAGGCTGCCAAGCCTCCAATACTGTGTGCCATAATACCGTACAAAGGGCCGAATGTTTTGTTAAACTCAATCATTGACTGGCTGTAGTACAAAGCATTTATGGTTTTACCATCGCTAATACCATGGCCAGGCGCATCGTAAGCAAAAACTTCAAAGCCAGCTTTTAGTAATGGATGAATGTATTTTTCAAAGCGATAGCTAAAACTATCGAAGCCATGATTGATTAATATTTTTTTGCCGTTTGGCTCTTTAGGCTGCCAATGCCAACCACGCAGCGTTAAGCCTTCAAACTGAAAACTAATTTTTTCAGCTTCTTGAAAAGTGGTTGGTTCTGGCCTTACAGGTTTGCCGCTGTAAGGTGTACAGAAAATTTTAAACGCATATTCAGCCGCTTTTCTTGGTGATATAAGCGCTAATGTTGTAATCTTTGTTTTGTAATAGTTGATGGCTATTGATTGAGCTAACTTCATTTACCCGTTTTAAGTTGTTACACTTTGGTGTTTTAAATTCAAATATATGAACGTTGTGATGATTGGTACAGGTAATGTGGCAACAGTTTTATGCAAATTGATGTATGAAAAAGGGCACCGCATTAAACAAATTGTGGGTAGAGATACAGAAAAAGCAATGCAACTCGCCGCACTTGTGCAGGCTGAAAGCTGTACGAATATTGCAAACATTCAACTTGATGCTAGTATTTACATTATTGCAGTAGTTGATGATGCTGTGGCTGAATTGGTTAATGAATTGTTTTTACAAGATAAATTACTGATTCATACAGCAGGCTCGCTAAGCAAACAAGTTTTGCAAAAAGCGAGTAGTAATTATGGTGTGATGTGGCCATTGCAAACTTTGCGTAAAGAGACTGATTATTTGCCTGAAATACCTTTTATTATTGATGGTAATAGTGATTTTGTAGTAGATAGTTTGCAAGCATTTGCTAAAACATTATCTAATAAATACTTTGTAGCAAATGATGAAGCAAGAATTAAGTTGCATTTAGGTGCAGTTGTTGTATCAAATTTTACCAACCATTTGTTTGCCTTAGCAGATGATTTTTACAAAAAAGAAAACTTAGACTTTCAGCTATTATTGCCTTTAATTAACGAAACTGTTTTACGCTTGGCAAATCATGCACCCAAAGATGTGCAAACAGGCCCTGCAATAAGAGGTGATTTTGAAACTATTGAAAAGCATTTGGCATTGCTGAATGACTATCCAGAATTGCAACAATTTTACCAAGTTTTTTCTAAGGGAATATCCAAGAAATAAAAAGCCCCAAGAGGAGAACCAATCGGGGATTATTTATAAGCAAGCAACCAAAAAAACAAAATATTAAATGTCTATCCTTGTTTTTGATAGACTCATAGTCTTCATATGTAGCAACCTTAGAGGTCTAATTAGCACTCATTTGCAATTCAATGTTATCCTATTGTTACGCAAACGTTGGCGCAAAGTAGATATCTTTTTTGAATTGTAAAAAGAAATTTAAATTTTAAGCTAAAATTAAGGTTGAGGTGATTAAAAAATTTCTCATTCCGACTTTTATAGACTTTTATTATACACTTGATTCAGATACTTTTGCAAGCCAAAACAAAAATGATGTACACGATTAATATTCAATTTGAAGAGAAAGGTAAACAGCCACAAACGTTGACTAATATTGGGTTTGGTGAAAGTTTATTAGAAGTGTTATTAGACAATAAAATTGAACTTCACCACAATTGCGGTGGTGTATGTGCTTGCAGCACTTGCCATTTGTACGTAGAGAAAGGTGAGCAGTTTATTGAAGAATTATCTGATAAAGAAGAAGATTTTATTGATAGAGCTGTAAATCCGCGTTTAACGAGCCGCCTTGGTTGTCAATGTGTTTTACACGAAAGCGCTGGCGGAGAAATCAATATTACCTTACCAGACCAAACACAATTTTTAGGGGAGTAAATAATTGTATTTACTACAAATTTTAAACTACAAACTAATATATGAGCCACTTTGAACCACCAATACACTGGAACGACCATGAAGATATTGCAATGAAATTGTACGAAAAATTTGGTGACGACTTCGGTGAAAGTAAAATTTATCGTATCCGTTTTACAGACTTACTAGAATGGATTTTACAAATACCCAACTTTGAAGGCACAAAAGAGCAAAGTACAGAGGGGCATTTAGAAATGATTCAAAGCCAATGGGTGTACGAGTGGCGTGATAACCAGAAATAAGCAATGATAACATGAACTTATTGCATAAAGCAGTAAGTGTATCTATGCAAATAGTAAATTGCTTCAAATAAACATTCGTGACAAAAATTAATGCCTTTCTAAAGCTAATTCGTTGGGGCAACGTGCTCATCATAGCATTAACCCAATGCTTGTTTTTTTATTGCATTAAGTACCCATTATACCAACCAATAGATATTGCAAAGGCACATCAGCATTTTTTATTTTTATTAGCTGCATACGCTTGTATTTCTGCCGCAGGATATATCATTAATGATTATTTCGACCTTAATATTGACCAAATAAACAAACCTCAAAAGGTAATTATCAATCGCTTTATTTCAAGGCGTTGGGCGTTGTTTTTACATATTGGGCTAAGTGTTATTGGTATTGCTTTTTGTGCCAAAGTAAACATAGAAAATTGCCTATTGGCTTTTGCTTCTGTCGTTGTTTTATTTGCTTACTCTGCTACATTTAAAAAGAAGTTTCTGATTGGTAATGTATTGGTAGCCATTTATTTAACTTGGATTGTTGCCATTACAGCTTACTTCGATTTTAGAAGTATGTTGCTGTACAAAATTATTAGCGGTAAAAACTTCGATATTCTATTTAATACCGCACTCATTTTCGTAGCTTTTTCTTTCATTATCAATTTAATACGAGAAATTATTAAAGACATGGAAGATGTAGAAGGTGATAGAAAATATGGCTGCAAAACCATGCCAATATCATGGGGCATTAATCCATCAAAAGTGTTTGTGGCTGTATGGTTAACGGTGCTTATAGCTTTGTTAATTACCGTTCAAGTTTACGCTGTAAGATTACATTGGTGGTGGCCAATTGCTTATGGCTTATTACTGGTTCTACTACCAATTATCTGGATTTTTAAGCAGTTATTTTCTGCCCAAGCACCTGAAGATTTTCACAAATTAAGTTCTGCCATTAAATGGGTAATGCTTACGGGCGTTTTATCTATGGGGTTATTTAAACTATACTTGTAATTCTGTTTTTATGTCGTCTATTATACTTGCATCACAATCGCCACGTAGAAAACAATTGCTAGAATGGGCCGAAATAAATTTTGAGGTGATTGTAAAAGCTACGGATGAATCTTACCCATCAGATTTAGTAGCTGAGGAAGTACCTGTGTTTATTGCTAGGGAAAAAGCATTAGCAGTAAAAGCATTTGCCCAATCGGCTCACCATTCAGAACATCAAAAGCAAATCATTATTGCTGCTGATACAGTGGTTGTTTTGGGCGAAACAATTATAGGAAAGCCTGCTAACAGACAAGAAGCAATAGCAACACTTACAAGCTTATCAGGCAAAGAGCACCGTGTAATTACTGGTGTGGTGATATTGCATGGCCAAAAAGAAGTTGCATTTGCCGATATTACTAAAGTTTGGTTTCACAAACTCACACAAGAACTAATTGAGTTTTATATAGACAAATACCAACCATATGATAAAGCCGGTGCTTATGGTATTCAGGATTGGATAGGTGTAGTAGGCATTAAAGCCATTGAAGGCGATTTTTACAACGTAATGGGCTTACCTGTAAGTAGGGTAGTGCAACAATTGCAATTACTAGAAAATTGATATAGTAGTTTATATTTTCATTAGTTTTAGCTAAATATTTACTGGCTTAAGCTATTGTATATGAATGAGAAACTACTGCAATTTATCTGGCAATTTCAATATTATAACCGTCAAGAATTAACTACTACAAGCGGTGAAAGCCTTGCTATCACTACATCTGGTAAGCACAATCTTAACCAAGGGCCGGATTTTTTAGACGCAAACATTCAAATAAGTAACATTCGTTTTGCTGGCAATATAGAACTCCACGTAAAAGCATCTGATTGGCACAAACATCGTCACCAAACAGACGTACAATATAACAATGTGGTGCTGCATGTGGTATGGGAAAATGATGCACCTATTGTTACAGAAAATGGCACGCCACTGCCTACGTTGGTATTGCATGATAGAGTACCAAAAGTATTACTAGAGCGATATACGCAACTGATGCAGGCTTCAAATATTCCTTGCCATAGCATTACGACGCCAACTTTAAGTGAACTTGGTTGGCATGCGTGGAAAGAACGATTGGTGGCTGAACGGCTTGAACGTAAATCCAAGAAAGTATTGGCTTATTTAGAAGCCAGCAAGCAACATTGGGAAGAAGTATTTTGGATAATGATTGCGGGCAATTTTGGCATAAAAGTAAACGCTGAATTATTTGAAGCGATGGCAGAAACTATTTCGGTAAATATTTTGGCAAAACATAAAAATCAGATACATCAGATAGAAGCGATGCTACTAGGGCAGGCGAATTTGCTAAATGATTCTTATTTAGACGATTATGCTATTTTACTACAAAAAGAATATCGGTTTTTGCAAAAGAAATACCAGCTGCTACCTGTACTCATCCAGCCTAATTTTTTAAGAATGCGGCCTGCCAATTTTCCTACCATTCGTTTGGCGCAGTTGGCTATGTTGATTGTTAATTCTGTGCATTTATTCTCAAAAATTAAAGAACAAAATGACATTGCTGCGGTAAAGCAACTGTTTGAAGTAACTGCTAATGATTATTGGCATACGCATTATCAATTTGATACCGAAAGCGAATTTTTAGAGAAAAAGCTAGGCAGTTCTACCATAGATAATTTACTCATTAACACCGTTATTCCTGTGTTATTTGCCTATGGCTTACACATGCAAGATGAAGCTATTAAAGAAAAAGCCATCAAGTGGTTGATGGCTGTAAAAAGAGAGACGAATACTATTATAAAACAATGGCAACAGACAAGTGTTGCCATTGTTTCGGCTTTTGATAGCCAAGCTTTAATAGAATTAACAAATAATTATTGCACCCAAAAACGCTGTTTAGAATGTGCTGTTGGCAATCGAATTTTTAAAATGTAGAATAATAATTAAACGGTTTGAAGCATTAATTGTTAGACTGCTAACAATACAACAATTTAGCATTTCAGCCATTTAATACTACCATTCAAAAGTGATATCTAATTCCATATCAGGGTGTAAACTTCTTTCTACAGGGCAAGTACGAGCTACACGTTCTAATATTTCCTTGGTTTTGTCGTCTAAATTCAATGTTTTAGACATGGTTACATGTGCTTTTATGCCACCAATTCTACGAGGATCTGGCTTCATGATTTTAGTAATTTCTACCTTTGAGTCAGTTAGGTCAATATCCATGGTATTGGCTTTAATACCCATAGTAGTAAGCATACAACTACCTAAAGCAGTAGCTACCATATCAGTAGGACTAAAACGTTCGCCTTTACCCATATTATCGGTCGGGGCATCGTTTTCTATCACTGAAGTACTCTGTAGGTGTGTCATCTCTGTTCTTAACGCACCTTTATAAATTACGGTTGATGTCATTTGACTAGATTTTATATAAATTTACAAACACAAATATATGCACGTGAAGAAGATAATTGTAATGACCATGATCTGTTTGCCGTTTTTAGTAACAGCACAGCAAAATAAGGCACAGGCAAAAAAGCAAAAAGCGGCTGAAAAAAAGGCGAAAGTTGAACAATTAATTAAGCAAGAAGAAGGTGCTTTGGTATTTCAAAAGCAAAGCAGTTTTGGCTTAAACTTTAATAGTGATGGTTTTGGCTTTACTTACGAGCATGGTAAGTATAAAACCATTAAGAAAACCAACCTTTGGTGGTTATCGCTTGGCGAACGTAAAGACCCCAAACAATACAAGCAAAGCAACACATTTACAGGCGGTGGCGGTACCGTTGTTTTCTTTGGTAACTCGTATGTGTATGGCAAGCAAAATAATTTCTACTACTTGCGTTTAGGTTTTGGTCAGCAAAAAATGTTGGGTTCAAAGGGTAGTAAAAATGGTGTTGCAGTTTCTGCCATTTATGGTGGTGGTTTAAGCCTAGGTATGCTAAAACCATATTATGTACAAGTGCCCGATAATTCAGCACAGGGTACAGGTACAAAAGATATTAGATACACAGATTCTACCAAAAACACCTTCTTAGACCCAACAGCCATTATTGGTGGTAGCGGTTTTGGTAAAGGCATTGGCGAAATAAAATTTATACCAGGTGCAACAGCAAGGCTAGCGCTACGCTTTGATTATGGTAGATTCAACGAAACCATTAGTGCTTTAGAAGTAGGTGTAAATGCTGAATTTTATAGTCAAGCAATGCCTATTTTAGTTGGTGTAAACGACCAAAAGAAGTTTTTCTTCAACGGTTATATTGCCTTGCATTTTGGTAGAAGAAAATAGTTGTTAAAAGATAGTTTTAAAGAAGCGTACCAGTTTGGTGCGCTTTTTTTGTTTTGGGTAAATGTATATTAATAATACTCAATTATCCTCTTTATTTCCCACATTAGTAGTTCGTTTACAAAACATGCTTTGTAGGTGTAATTTCCTTTTGTATCGTACTTATAATCGTATTTTGAAGAAGTATATTTTATGGAATTATCATAATATTCTTCTTGTAGTATTTCAATTTCATCCCCATAAATATTGTATTTGCTTGTTGTTACGTATTTTCTTTTCTTGCCACTCTCATATTTTATTATTGATTCTGATTTAACTAGAGTGGGTGTTGAAGTAGATTTGAATTCTTGCCAAATTTCTCCGTTTTTGTTGTAAGAGAAATTTGTTGAATTTATAGTTGAATCTATTTTTACCTGAGTAGATTTAAACATTAACTTGCCATCTGCAAAAAAAGTATTTGTTGTCTTTGTATTACCATTCACAAAGGTTTCAATTTTTATATCATCGCTTTTTTCTTGGTGAACAATGGTTGTTGTTGTGTTACTGTCTTTTGAAAATGAAACGATTTCTTTAGTGATATTATTAGGGATAAATGTTGTTTTTTCATACCTATTGTTTATTGTATCATAATTCCATTCTGTTCTTACAATACTTTTTTGCAGAATGTAATTTGTTGTAATAGAAGATATTTTGCTGTTAATATTATAATGAAATTCTTTTAGAAAGTTTTGGCTTTTTTTCGATGCCATTTCGCTGTTATTTGTGTATTTTATAATTCTTCCGTTCGTATCAAAATATGCTGTCATTGTAAATTTAGATCGCATTTCTTTTGCAACATTTTTACTGGACTTTTGTGAACAAGTAACAAATTTTACATGGCCTTTAGGTTTCATTTCCCAAATATTCAACCCAATTTGTTCTAAATCAACTTTGCTTTGGCTATAAGAGTTAGTATAACTTATAAAGAGTAATGAAATAAATATTCTGCTCATTCGTATAAATTAATTAATGGTTTAAAAGTATCATAATAATTCAATACCACAAAAAAAGCCCCTGCATCTCTGCAAGGGCTTCATCATTAGTATCATTTAAATCACTAAAAAATCAGTGATTACTTCTTCATCAAATAGCTTAGTACAAACTGCAATACACCAATACCAACAATCCAGATAATGGTTTCTAGCTTACTTTTATTTATCCTGCCAATTAAGTCAATTTTGTCCTCCTTGGTTAACAGTATGTCTTTTTTGTTTTCGACCTTTGCTTCCACAATTTCCTCTATTTGTTGTATCACAGTCTTGGCATCTTCTTCATTTTTAAAATGCTTATTAAGTATCTCGTAAATTTTTAGACTTTGTGTAACTGTCATAACCAATTCTTTCTTCAAATGTAAGAAATATTTTTCTACAAAAAAGCCCCTGCATTTCTGCAAGGGCTTTATCATTCGTATCATTTAAATCACTAAAAAATCAGTGGTCTATTTTACTTCTTCAAACTGTGCATCTTCAACAGTATCGCTTGCAGCTTGTGCACTTGCACCTTGGCCAGCAGGCTCTTGTGCAGCAGCAGCGCCATCAGCTTGCGCTTTGTAGATGTCTTCGCTTGCAGCAGTCCAAGCAGTGTTTAATTCTGCCATTGCTGTATCTATAGAGGCGATGTCTTGGTTTTTGTGTGCTTCTTTCAATTTTTCAAGTGCAGCCTCAATTGGTGCTTTTTTATCAGCCGGTATTTTGTCAGCGTACTCTTTAAATTGTTTTTCAGTTTGGAAAATTAAACTGTCAGCCTGATTGATTTTCTCAATTCTCTCACGAGCTTCTTTATCAGCAGCTTCGTTAGCTTTCGCTTCAGCTTTCATTTTTTCAACTTCTTCTTTGCTTAAACCGCTACCAGCTTCAATGCGTATGTTTTGTTCTTTACCAGTACCTTTATCTTTTGCACTTACGTGTAGCATACCATTCGCATCTATATCGAACGTTACTTCAATTTGAGGTACGCCTCTTGGTGCAGGTGGTATACCATCTAAGTTAAACATACCAAGGCTCTTATTTTGCGAAGCCAAAGGACGCTCACCTTGCAACACATGAATTTGTACACCAGGTTGGTTATCGCTTGCAGTTGAGTAAACTTCAGTTTTCTTAGTAGGGATTGTTGTATTGCTAGCAATCATGGTAGTCATTACACCACCCATTGTTTCAATACCAAGGCTTAAAGGTGTAACGTCTAATAACAATACATCTTTTACTTCACCTGTTAATACACCACCTTGAATAGCAGCACCAATAGCTACCACTTCATCAGGGTTTACACCTTTATTTGGTTTTTTACCAAAGAATTTTTCTACAATTTCTTGTACTTTAGGTATACGTGTACTACCACCAACCAATATTACTTCGTCAATTTGTGAAATACTGTAACCAGCATCTTTCAATGCAGCTTCACATGGTTTTAAGCAACGAGCAAATAAATTATCTGCCAAAGCTTCAAATTTTGCACGGCTTAATTTTTTCACCAAGTGTTTAGGTACACCGTCAACAGCGGTAATGTATGGTAAGTTAATTTCAGTTTCTGTAGAAGCACTCAATTCAACTTTTGCTTTTTCAGAAGCTTCTTTTAAGCGTTGTAAAGCCATAGGATCTTTGCGTAAGTCTATCGCCTCATCAGCTTTAAACTCGTCTGCCAACCAATCCATAATTACTTTATCAAAGTCATCACCACCTAAGTGTGTATCACCATTTGTAGATTTTACTTCAAATACACCGTCACCCAATTCAAGTACAGAAATATCGAATGTACCACCACCAAGGTCAAATACAGCAATTTTCTGATCTACGTGTTTTTTATCTAAACCATAAGCCAATGCAGCTGCAGTAGGCTCGTTTACAATACGTTTTACATTTAAACCAGCAATTTCACCAGCTTCTTTAGTAGCCTGACGTTGCGCATCGTTAAAGTAAGCAGGTACAGTAATTACCGCATCTGTTACTTCAGTGCCTAAATAATCTTCAGCAGTTTTTTTCATTTTCTGCAACACCATCGCAGAAATTTCTTGAGGTGTATACAATCTGCCATCAATATCTACACGAACGGTATTATTGTCACCTTTTACTACTTTATAACCCCAGTGGCTTATTTCTTCTGTCACCTCATCAAATCTTCTACCCATAAAACGCTTTACAGACGCAATGGTGTTTTGAGGGTTTGTAATAGCTTGACGTTTAGCAGCATCACCTACTTTACGCTCACCATTTTTCAAAAAACCAACAATAGAAGGGGTGGTTCTACGTCCTTCCTCGTTAGCTATTACAACAGGTTCGTTACCTTCCATTACAGAAACGCAACTGTTCGTTGTTCCTAAGTCTATACCAATAATTTTGCCCATAATATGTATTTTTACGAAATCCGATAAGTCAATCATTATGCCACGGCATTTTTAAGTGCAAAATTGGCAGCCTCAGCATGTTATAGGTTTTTATGAAACGAACTTTTGTCCTTTAATCGGCAGTTGTTGCAAGTTTATGCTGAATTATATGAAGTACCTACTGCAACTATTGTCACATTTATCAGCGTTGCTCGAAGCGTATTTCTGTCTGAACGTAGACCCGATATCTATCGGGTTTGAAGGATTACGAAGATTTTGTGATGACAACTTTCGCAAACACATTTACTTTTGCTAATTCAATAATCTTAAACGTATTTAAGTTATTGACTATTGACTATTGACTATTGACTATTGACTATTGACTATTGACTATTGACTATTGAGTATTGACTATTATGACCTATTTCGAATTATTCAACATACCAATAAGCTTACAAGTAGATGCAGCCGTTGTAAAAGCCAAATTCTACGAACTCAGCCGTAAATATCATCCTGATTTTTTTTCGCAAGCCACAGAAGCTGAGCAAGAAGAAGCTTTAGAAAAATCATCCTTATTGAATAAAGCCTTTAAAGTATTTAGCAATAAAGAGGAAACGTTGAAATATGTGTTACATTTAAAAGGTTTGTTCGAAGACGAAGAAAAGTACAAACTTTCACCAGACTTTTTAATGGAAATGATGGAATTAAATGAAGCTTTAATGGATGCTAAAATGGAAGCAGACGAAACCGCAGTTTCAAACATCAAATCTCAAATCTCAAACTTAGAAATTCAATTGTATGAAAATATTAAAGGCATTATAGAGCATTTTAAAGACGGTGTTTCTACCCAAGAAGAGTTGTTGCAAGTAAAAGACTATTACTTAAAGAAAAAATATTTGTCACGTATTTTGGCTAGTTTAAAGTGATGCCCCTATATTTGCAACCCAATTCACAATGAGTAGTAGCCCAGATGGCGGAATTGGTAGACGCAGCAGACTCAAAATCTGCCGTTCGCAAGGATGTGCAGGTTCGATTCCTGTTCTGGGCACTTAACCTTAGAGGTTGAAGTCCTGCAATCGTTAAGATTGTGGGATTTTTTTTTGTTCATAAAGAAACGTTTTAGAAACGGTTGAGCTAAATAAGTGCATTTCGGATACCTCGACAAAACTTTTTATGAATTTTTTGAGCTATATAGAATTTGTGAATATTTTCTACAAATACGAGTTCTGAATAAGTTAATTATTGAAATTTATATCAATAAGATTGCTCTGGATGGATCGGTTTTTGCATAGGCTTAATTACCCATTTTTAGATTATTAGTTTTACAATTTAATATTACATCTGTCTGAAATTTTCGTTCAGAGCAGCTAGTACACCTGAAATATCCTCTGGAAGTTGGAACCACATTGGATGTTGAAAAACACTTGGATATCCTTTATCCTGTGGATCTTCTAGATTTCCATTCCAGCGCATCGCAACACGGCGGGTTTCATCTTCATTCCAAATCCCTATTGCGATAGAAAAGTTTGTATCATTGAAAATAATACGTTCCACAGTGAAGTTTCCAGGATTTACGTCTTCTGGTCTCATAATAATTGGGTTTTTTCTTTTAAAAATTTCAGTGAAGATAAATAAACGAATTTTTATCTTTTGTTATTTAATAAAATTTTTTTCAGGGAAGAAATCTTTCATCGAACAGCCAAATTCTAATGCTAACTTGTAGAGGTGATTTAGATTATATTTTGCAGGATATTTATGACTTTCTACTTGACCAATAAAGCCACGAGCAGTATCCAAGATAGAGGCTACATCTTCTTGAGACAAGTTTAGTTCAAGTCTTTTTTCTTTGACTTTCCTAATTACAAACAATTCTATATCGGACTTTAATTTTTTGTCCATAATTATTTGCAATCAATTGAATAACCACTTACTTTGTGCTAAGCAATAACTTAGCATTTATGGAAGATTTGAAAAACGTTACGTTGATTTTAATTTTTCTTGGATTAATAGCTTCAATAAGTTGTAAGTACTTTGATAAAACAACTGAAATTGAAGCTAAGGCAACTAATTTTTTGATTGAAGACTTTAAGAAAGCTGGTAATGATATTGAAGTTCTAAATTTTCAGAAAATCAATGGTATTGAAAAAAATACTGATGGATATAAGATTTATGTTTTGATGTTTACAGCAAAATTTAAAGTTATTCGTGATTATGATATGCCTGATAAAAGGGTAACTGTGATGGGGGCTTTTTTAAAAGCTAGTGATTTTGAGTATACTATAAAATCTGGAACAGCAGTTTTTATTAACACAGATAATGGTTGGGAATGTAATGAAATGAAATATGATTTTTTTAATCTAATGATGCAGGCGGAAGCAAATAAAAAAAAGGATTTAAAATAGTACAACGATTTTTTAAACATAAGCTCTTCTTTTTATGGAATTATTAATTGCATTAGTTTCAATTGTTTTATTAAGCTGTATAGTGGGATGGTATGGATATACGAGAAAACTAGGGTTTTGGGGAACCTCAGTAATCTCTATCGTTGCTACAATTGGCGGATTTATCTACGAAACAGTAAGACAGAGGATTTACTATCAAGAACACTCTTCTGAAAATTTTAGTTCCTTAAATCAGCTTATGAAGGATCATGAAATAAACCCTCTAATATTTTTTTTCTTAGGACCTTTAGTAGCTTTAGTTATTGCATTACTATCTAAAAAGAGGGCTATTTTTGAAAAGCAAATATTGGAACATTTACAAAATGATGAACAATCTAAAACGAACTATACAAGTCCGCAACTTAGTGTTTTACATGAACTTGAAAAATTAAGTAAACTCAAAAGTGAAGGGCATTTAACCGAAGAAGATTATAGGCGTATTAAAAGTAAAATTATTTCCCAAGTTGATTAAATAGCTTTTATCTTTTCTGATTTCCCGAAAATATTTCTTAACACACCTTTTATAGTTTCTCAACTAATCTTCTTGATTTAAGCCTGAAATACATTTTTTTTGCGAAAACTAGAAGTATTTATAAAGTGCTGTAAAAAAACTTTGTTATTTAATTCTTCAATTAGGTTGTGTTTTTTTGAAAATGCACCATCCCCTGAAATTACAAGCATTTTTTTCTTTAATCTACTTCTGTACTGGCTGATATGATTTTTAAAATCTAGACTATCTATAATTTTAATAACATTGATTAGACCGCCCATTTTTTGAATACCCTGAAGCATTATGTGTTTGCAAAAATGATTTTCTGTAGTAATAGGGTAGTCGTAACGTAAATTTGTATTAAAGACGATTCCTTGAAATTCGGTGAACCAAAATTTATCTAGTTGATTAATTATTTTATCAGAATAAAGGTCTACTAGAGTTAAATCTTGAGTAAGGTTTAATACTTTTTTCGGTTGATTAATTACTACCTCGTAACGAAGCAGATTTAGTTGACAAACTTTGCTTAATTCTACATACCTAATACTTGCACAATAATCTCTCTCTTTATTGTAAAAACGAAGTTTTTTAAGGTCTTGACAAAAAACAACCATTCCAGGTCGTTCGTCTACCCACTTTGAATAGTTCATAGCATACTCGAACAATTTTATGTATTTACGTGGTGATTTTTCGACCGACAAATTGTACCCGAATTCCAAGGAAAATACCTTTGTATTACTTGGTAAGAGCAACTCGCTTTGAAGGGCTGAAATCGCCCTGATTATTCTGTTTTTTGTAGTATTTGTGCAGTTGTCTCCTTCTATTAATTTCGTTAAGCTTCCAGTGAAGATTAATACTTGACCTTTCTTGTAAACTTCGAAATTTTTATATTCTCCTAGTAAATACTGCTTCCTGTGAAATTTAGGTTTGAAATGTTGGGAACTAAATAATGCTGATAGAACTCTCTTGAAAACTTCTGTATTATCCTCTACTTTAAACTTTATATTATCGTACATATAATTCTATTGATTAGGTTATAACTATTATTGTAACTATTCTCTCTTAATAAGAGGCTAATTGGATTTTACATTTGATAAAACAATTGCGCTATCTCGCATTTTATCTGCTTCTTTATCCAATTTGCCTGATTTATAAAGGTTGAAAATTGTAAGAGAGTCCATTAAGTCTGTATCGCAAATAAATATTTCTACTGTCTTTTTCCGTCTATCAAGAACTGTAATTACTGCATTGTTTTCGTTTATTCGGCTTAGCCTAATTTCTTCGCTTAAAAATGGATTAATCAAGCTGAAATTATTATCTTCAAAATGCAATAGATATAGGTTCTGTTGTTGAAATGTTACAAATTTTGTTAAGGCTCTTCTTTCTTCAAGCCCTTTGAAAGAACCACATTTTTTAATTGGATCCATGAAATTAGGATTGTCTAATCTCGGTGTTAGTAAGCAATAGTATTTGAATAAATTTTTCATAATTGATTTGTTTGAGTTTAAATTTTACTGGTTGTCTTATCTGTTCAGAGATTTTTTTTGTGCCGTAACTTTGGACTTCGCTTTTTACTTTTTGTTTGGGTAAGAATCAATTTCACTTGTGTTAACTTAAGAAAAACAAAATGAAGAATTAGGACATTGAGAATGCCTTTTGCCTCATTAAATTCATCGCTGTTTGTAATTCCTCTTTTGTGGTTAAAAAGGGAATAAAAGCACCCGTTTCAGCCCTAGAGCTGTCTGCAATAAAAAACTCTACGGTTTTGTATTTTGAATTGAATACTACGACTATGGTATCGTTAGTATTAGCTGCTTCACAATAACCAGTTGTTTCATTGAAAAATGGATTTGTAATTTTTGTTTTTCCATCTACGAAGTGGTAAATTTCTAGGTTTGAAATTTTGATATTGTCTATAAGGTCTGAAATTGTTTCGTTTTCAAAACAAGAGTAATAGCCATATTTACAAGTAAGATAAAGTAAGTTTTTGTGCACTCTATTTTCTGAAAACTGGTAATAGTGGTTAAAGAAGTGTTTCATGAAATTTATTTGACGTTTTGAATTTCTAAAATGCTTTCAACCCTTTTAAACTGAGCTTCAAATAAGTTTTTGATTTCTTTTTGTGTACCAAGATTATTTAAATCTTCTACCTTTAAGGAAATCCTATTTTGCCCTTTTTTAGGATAAAATACCCCAGCAGAACAATTAATTTGTTTACTTTTTTTAGTTGTCCGAATTGATAAGTTTACATTACTTGAACTAAGCCTTTTTCCCCTATTTCTGTTTTCAGTTGAAATACTGAAATTTGAAATAACAGTATTGATGGATTTTATTGATTTAGGCAATTGTTCTATAGAAATTCCCATTTTTAAGTAGCTTATGGCTTGTTTCCTTAAATCAATATCCGTTTTACTAGTAAAAAACTCTGTGATATTTATAAAAGTTGAAATTTGGTCTACTTGAATTTCTTTCTTGTTTATTCTATTTTCACTTCTTTTTTCTATCTTTAATTGATTACCTAAGATTTGAAATTTTAGGTCGTCTAAATTTCCGATTAAACAATTGTTTTTATAGTTAAATGCCCCAATTTTCAAAAGCAATAGTTTTTCCGAAATTTTCTGTGCATTATCTAGCTTGATAATTATTATAAAGCTCATTTTGTGATTTTTAAATTTTTCTGAATAATTAAGTGGTTGTTAAATTCTACAGTTGTTAGCTACTTTAGAATCTCATCCCTTTTGAAAAATAATTTACTACCTCCTGGAGCTTTGCAATAGGGGATAGAATTATAAAAACATAGTTTGTAGATGTAAGAATGGGAATAGCCTGTATAACTGCTTAAATCGGCTACAGTCCATATCGTTTTATTAAAGTTTAGAGCGTCTCTGATTTGACTTAGAATCTGAATAAATCCTTCGTTTTGTTTAGTCATTGTTTTTGTTTTTATTGTTGAATAATTGTGGAAGTTTCTGAATTGCAGCTTGCCCCATTTTTTCTGAATATCTCGTGTAAATTGTGGTGTACTTTACTGATGTATGCCCTAATAGTTTGGATACAGCAAAAATGTCTACACCGTTTTCGATTAGATTAGTGCCGAAGGAGTGTCTCCCTGAATGCCAAGTGATATGCTTATCTATTCCTGCATTCTTGATCCATAATCTTAGGCTTTTTAAGCCTCCTGTGTGAGATGGCAGATTAAACACGTATTCGTTAGGTTCACCTTGCTTACCTAAAAATATTTTTGCATCTTGATTTAAAATAACACAAACTGGTACTTTAGTTTTTTGCTGTGTAATTACAATTCTATCGCCTTTTACATGCCGCCATTTCAAGGCAACTAAGTCGCAAAATCTTAATCCAGTTAATGTTGAAAGCAGAAATGCTCTTTTGACATTATCATTACCACAATGTGTTTCTATCAGTGTAATTATTTCATCGATAGTAAGTACATCTTTTTGTCCATTCGTTGATTGCTGAATCTTTATCGGGGTTGAAAAATCAAAATTTAATAGCTTCTCTGCTTTTGCCGCTCTAATTAACTTCCTGATTTTCTTGTAGTAAGTTGCAGGTGTTAAACCAGTAAGATTTGCTTCTAAGTAGTTAGCAAATTTTTGAATAAAAACCTCGTTTATTTCATGACAGTATAAATAATCCCTGCGAGTAAATTTTCCTAGCATCTTTAAAGCTGCCATGTATCCATTGTAATGAATTCTAGCTTTATTTTCTTCTATATAGTTTTTTAAAAAATTGATGAAATCGATAGACTTGTTTGATATCAATGATATGTCAAATTGATTACTAACTAGTTCGAGTTCTGTTTTACGTAAAATTTGAGTTGCAAATACAAGAGCTTCCTTTTTTTGATTTCGTTCTATTGGAGTGCTAGGCTTTGTTTTAATTTTTAGATTTAAAAAGATACTCTTTCTTTTTCCATTCTGATGAACATCAATGAATAAACTAGAGTATCCATCTTTACATTTTTTTTCTCTAAGCTTTGCTGGCATTTTTCTCTTTTTTTCTATTTTCTTGATTCCTTTGTATAATAACTGGCAAACAAAACTTGCACTTTGAAAAAATGTGTTTTAGGTGTTAAAATTTAATAGTTTCTCTTAGTTTACTTATAAATACTTAGTATAAATAAATGATAACGAATAGATTATTAATTTTTTTAACCTTCAATTATTTTAACAATTTCTTAACAATAAAGTGGTGGTTTTGTGTTTGCACTTTAAACATTTAATAGTTGCTCTTAAGAGAGGAATTAACCTGAAAGGAGAAACGAAATAGAAACGGTTTTGAGGAAAACAGTGTCAAGGGGAAGTAATTTAAAAGGGCTTTTCGAGCAACTTTTACTGATTTGAAGTTGAGATTTTAACTCAAATTTCAGTGGGTTTGGTTTTTGTTCTGGGCACTTAGCTAGATTGATGGCGATTCCTCAATGAATCGCCATTTTTATTTTCTTCTGTATCCCTTGCTATTATTGGGATTGCTGCGAATAGACTATTGATTTTTAAAGTTCGAACTGCCCCATTTTCTTTACTATACATAATTCCTTCAGGGAAGACAAGATGTTGTAGTTTTTGTTTCTCTTCGTAAGAGGCTGTAACCCATGTCTGACTTATAACCTGGGCGATTGATAAACATTTTTCAACTGCTTTTTCGTGGTTCGAACCGCTAATTCCGTTCTGAGGTAATTCTTGTTTCAATGCCTGTAATTCGGCTTTGTATTTCTGGATAAATTTTTTATACGTTTCCTGGCCAATATTATCCATTAAATACTTCTCTTCAACAGCCGTAATCTGGTTTTCCTTTTCCGTTATTTTCTTTTTAAAAAGTTTCATTTCATCAACAGGTTCATACAATTTTTTTTAACATGAGCCAACAGTTCTTTTTCAATGCCACCTTTAAAGCCTTGTTTTATTCAAATCCTTCTAAAAGTCGGTAAAGATGCCATTTAACTTTTATGCCTAGTATTCAGAGGTGTATCGCTTTTTTTGGTTTTGTAGTACCAAATGCCTTTTGTTTTATAACCAGTCAAAGACAAACCACTCACTTCATCCTTTGCAAAAACTTTTGAAGGTACTTCATCTTGCCTAAACACCTTTGCCATGCCCACAGTAGGGGCTAGCTTCAACATGTCATTTGCCTTCATAAATGTTGGCATATCGATGAGGGCAGGGTGATTACCCTTCACCAATTGCCCATCTAATAATTTCCTTGTAACATACCCAAGATAAAACACATTTGCAATCAATTGCCTAAAGTTGTTTTGTTAATCGCACACCTTTTGCTCAAAGCTTATCAACGATATTTTTATTGGAATAATTGCCACTTGCCTTTAGAATAAAATTTTTCCGTAATTTATTCCTTTATCTATAATTAACTCAAGTTGCTAGTTAATTTTCTTTAGCTGTAAAGCAAACAGGAATAATGCTATTTTCAGGGGGAA